>CAYNUR010000043.1:0-9120 GCA_964400435.1 uncultured Candidatus Peribacteria bacterium | reverse complement strand
ACATTATCGAGGGGAAAACGGAGAAAATATAGAGGGGAGCGGGGTTGGACTTTCAATAGTTAAAGAACTTTGTGAAATTCATGACTGGAAAATAACCTTTAAAATGAATGGAAGTTTTCTACAAGCAATAATAGGTTTTAAATAAAAGCAGAACTTAAAAATTCCCTTCTCCGATGTTTTCTTGACGAAAAGAGTTATTCCTTTTAGAATATTCATCTTTCGCGTCGGCCTTTTCAAAAAGGCACGATTCGAAATGACCTCTAAAATAACAGCTCACACACCATTCACTAGATGTCCGAGTCCGGACTCAAGGAGAATTCAATGATCCGCAATCTGACAATCGCTCTCTTCGCTCTGTTCACGGTCTTCTTCATCGGCTGCACTATCGAGGTGCCGCAGGAGGAAGATGGAAGTCCGAATAACGGAGGAAGCTCAAGCCGTTCACCTGATGAGGTAGAAATCACGGTCTCAACTCAATCCGAGTGGTCCTCAAGGACCATCAGGCTGACTGGACCGAACGAGACCCTTTCGTCTCAGTCCGGTGCCGGATCAGGCGCAATCTTCATCAAGGTCGGAGATGACGTCAGAAGGTCAGTGAAGATCGACTTTACTGATCTCACAGGAGGAAGCGCTAGTCTTTTCTTCTCAGCGGTCAGAGATCGTAACGGAAACAGTATCATCTACCCCTTCCATGTCTCGACTGAAGCAGGGATGATCGCTGGCTCCGACGGAGTCTTTCATGAGACTTCCGGAGAATACCTCGCACCTGACCCTGTAAACCTCGGGGTCGAAGAAGGACTCATCGACTACTTCTCACCGACACTTCGTGTCCAAGGAGATCCTCAGTCAGGTCGCGCGACAGTAATCATCTCGACGCCGACCTTCATCGGCAATCGAGATCCAACCCAATGAGGAAACGAATGGTGCAACTCGGATTCTCACTCGAGAATTTGTGAGCTGTTCCATTCCAAAAATAGAAAATGCAGAATTGAAGATTTATGTTCAATTTTTTTGTGCAAAAACTTCGAAAAATACTCAATTTTAATTCAAAATTGCCAATTTCAACTTACTCAACTAATATGAATTTATCAGTTCATAAATTCTCATCCTATGAATCCATTGAAAAAAATAAAAAATCTTATTATTCCTTTTATAGCAATAGGATTATTAAGTAGTACATCTGCTTTTGCAGATTATTCAGACGTAGATGAAAATCATAAATATTCTCAAGCAATTGATTTCATCACATTTCAAAACATCGTTTCAGGTTATCCAGACGGAACTTTTCAGCCAAATAGAGTACTTAATCGTGCAGAATTATTGAAAATTGTTATCGAGGCAAATTATATCGATGAATTTGAGGGCTTCGCTGACCAAACTTGTTTCACAGATACAATTCCAAACGAATGGTACAACCAATACGTATGTTTCGCTAAAGCCGAAGGGATTATCGAAGGTTACGAAGATGGAACTTTCCGACCTGAATCTCCAATTAATTTAGTAGAAGCAACAAAAATCGCTATGGAAACATTCGGTTTTGCTTATCCTGGAAGCAAACCTTGGTACCAAGGTTTAGTTGAAGAAGCAGCTGACAGAGATTTTATTCCATCAGACTTCACAAGTTTTGACCAAAAAGTAAATCGTGGCCAAATGGCAGAATTGATCACAAGAATCCTAAAATACAATGTTGGAACTTTGGATATGTATTTAGGAAGTGAGAAAAATCTTACTGTAACATATGAAAGTTTAAATGCAGGTGTATTTATTGAAGATTGGATTCAATATACTGATGAAACATTAGGTTACACAATAATGTATCCAGAAAATTTCCGTGAAGTAGATTTCCAAGGAACAGGAGTTGGGGTAGGACCACAAGATATGCAAGAAGATATTCTTTGGTTGGTTAGAGTTTATGACTCTTCAGAAAAATCCAAAGAGGATGTTATCTCTGAAACAGGAAGCCAATTCGGTGATGAAAGAAGCATCACTCGTGAAGAGGTTAGTTTGCTTGATGGTGTGGAAGGTGAAAAAGTAATTATTACAACCACTGAATTAACTGATTGGTACTCAGAAACAATCATTATAGAAAAAGATGATCAACTTTACGTTATTTCAAATGGAGCAATCCAAGATCTGAGCTTCGATGTTTTCTATAAAAGTTTCAGGTTTATACAATCAGAAAGTGAAAATACAGAAGAAACTGAAGATTCATACACGCCAGACACAGCAGAAAACCCATTTTTACCAGACATAGAAGATATTGTTTTCGCTTACTTTGAAAGTCCATCTTTCAAATTCAGAGTAATTTATCCAAACAATTGGTATTACGCAGGTGAAGCTTCAAGTGAAGAAGGCATTCAACGTCATTATTATTTCTCAACAGAAAATCCATTTCCAGAAGATGCAGAAGAAGCAGTTGAAGTTCCAGTTACAGTGTCTATGGATATTATCGATGAAGCTTTAATGATTGATGAAGATTCAGGAGAGTTAGTAGATTTAGGCGATTCTTTCGCATTAAAATCTGAAGAGAATGGAGTGATCGAATATTACAGAAATGTTGGAAGTAGATACTTTAAATTCTATGCTACTTCTGATTATGAAGATATCATTATTCACATGATCGCAAATATTGAGTTAATTACTGAATAATATAAATAATAAAAAATTATGTCACCAATTATCGACAACATGAAATTATCAGGTTCACCTGTAAAAAGATTTTTCCAAATCTTAATTGCAATCATAGTCTTTTCAATTTTCTTCGACGCTTTCGGGACGGTGGGAGCAGGTGAAAGGGGAGTACACTTAAGGTTTAATGCTGTAACAGGAAAAACCCTAGGAGAAGGTCTTTACTTTAAAATCCCATTTATTGAGGACGTAAAAATAGTTTCAATAAAAATCCAAAAAATTAGTAGCTCAGCAGATGCGGCATCAAAAGATCTTCAAACAGTAGAAGCAACTATTGCACTTAATTACCATATTGAACCCGAAAGTGCAGTATACATTTACCAAAACGTAGCAAGAAATTACGAAGATGAAATCATTGCTCCAGCAATTCAAGAAGCAGTAAAAGCCGGAACTGCCATTTTTAATGCTGAAGAATTGATTACAAAAAGAGCAACAGTTAGAGACGTGATGAAGGACAATATTAATGAAAAGTTAAACAAACACGGAATAATTATCGACGAGTTTAATATTGAAGATTTCAGTTTTAGTGAATCATTCGATGCTTCAGTAGAAAACAAAGTAACAGCAGAGCAAGAGGCCTTAGCAGCAAAAAACAAACTAGAACAAATCAAATTTGAGGCACAACAAAAAATCGAAGCAGCAAAAGGTAGTGCAGAAGCTATCACTATAGAAGCTCAAGCTTTAGAAAATAATCCACAAGTTTTAGAATTACGTGCAATTGAAAAATGGGACGGAGTCCTACCAAAAGTTGTCGGTGAACAAGCCACTCCTTTCATAGATGTAAACAGTTTATAAAATTTTCTTCAACAGAAGAGCTCGAACTATTAAATAAGTTCGGGCTTTTTTTTTATCAAATAAGTAGAAGAGGGCGGTCTGTTTTCACAAACCGCCCTCTGATGTTCTCCTGTACTATCCAGCACCTTTTACAGCGCCAGAGCCAGGATGAGAATGATCACCAGCAGGAACAATCCACCAGCCACACCAGCAATCACCTTTCGGTTCTTCACAAGCGGATCACTGATGAACTGTCGATGAACCTTGTCGAGATCAGCCCACCTTTTCTTGTAGGTGGGCTCGTTCGCGTAGGCCTTCAACTCCTCACGGAGTTCATCCACCTCTTTTTCCGCCTTGTTCTTAGCGTCTTGAAGTCGAGTAAGTCTCTCAGCATCAGTCTTTCGCTCTACAGAGCTGCCAATGCTTTCGACAAGAGAAGCAAGGCTCCCCAGACCTTCTCGATCCTCTTCAGTGAGTGAACGACCGCCGTCTCTGATTACCATCAACAACAGATCGTTCTGTTTCTCACCAGCCCTCTTCGCTTCGAGTTGACGTTGGAGGCTTTCCAGTGCTTTCACACTGGATTCACCAATTTGTTTTAGAGCCCCTTCCTTGAGAGATGACCCCTCCAGGAGAGACGTCATCGACTCATCAACCAGACGAGCATGACGGTCATAGTTTTCAACCGACTGGCTGAGTGTCTCAATCTCATTCCTCTGGCTCGAGAAGAGCCTAGAGAGGTGAACGAGCAACTCATCCAGAGCACTGGGGTCTTCCCACGCTCTGCGCTCATCCGGATGGATGAACATCCTGAGACGCCCGAAGACCCCTGCCAGAATCTTGTTCTGGTGTTGTTGCCACTGTGCGTCCCGCTTCTCAATCTCAGCCTGAGTCTCGCTTTCAGGCACTACACCATCGAGCGAAATTTCAGCCTCCTCGACCTTCTGAGTGAACTGCGCCCACTCATTCTCGATTTGGGAGACAAACCCAGAGAGTGATTCCTGAAGAGACTCCAGTTGTTCTAGAGCCTCTTTGACCTGGTACTCCTCAGCCGAGCGATCTTCGAGAGCAGCTCGGGCCACGGACGACTCTTGCTTGATCTGAGAGATGCGATCTTCAGTGGCTTGACACTGACTACGAATCTGCTCGATCAGAGCCTGACTCGAAGCCTCAGTCGCTGCGATATGCTGGGCATACTGATCTCCAAGTCCGACAGGGGTTGCGAGTCCTGAGAACATCTCCTCTGTCTGAGCGAGATGAATTTGCAGCTTGTTCAACCTCACCTCGAGGTTTTGGAGTGTCATACCCCAATTCCCCAAGTTGGATTCAGCCTCTTCCCTCATGGTTTGGACCGTAGCCCGAACAGAAGGGATCAGTGCACTGAGTTCACTCTGAAGTTTGACCAGCTCTTGCCGAAGCTCATCTCGACGATGTACTTGGTATGCCAGACGCCTCAGAGCTTCTTGCCTAGCTTGTTCGAGACTCTGGTTAAGACCATCCTTGGTCCAGTGCAGAGCCTCAGCTTCGAGGTTGCTATCAAGTTTCAGCTTGTCGATGAACACCAGCCAAGCGAAGGCAATCGAAACCGCCTTCTGTGCTGAGAAGACTTGGCTGATGTATTGCAGGATTTTCTCCTGCAATGGCATGGTTTCATGAACCGTCACTGCGAGTGGAGCCCCTTCATCGATGACGATATCCACAGCTTGTTGCAGCTGGATATCCCCTTGACTAGGTTTAATCACTTCTACTGGCTCAGTAGGAATCTCTCCCTGATCGAGCGCAGCATTGATTACTTCTGCCGTGACTTCCTCCTCAGAGTCAGCCTCAGCAGCCCTCTGCAGAGCCGCCAAGTCATGGCGTTGAGTGTCCTCCGCCTCAGGTTCAGGAGGTGGAGGATCAGGAGCCTTCGATTCGCTCTTCAGCTGATGTTCACTCGTCATGATTTGGCCATCAGGCCGGGCAGCGGCAGCTTGAACTTCCTCAAGTTTTACTGCGATAGCCCGGGTGCTATCGTCGGAATGACTAGGAGTCTCCTCGACCCCAGTTGTTTCCTCATCCATCCTGGCCTCCTGTTGCGTTTCTGGTGGTGGGGACTCCTCGACCATCGTCGGCGAGAGTGGATTGACCGGAGTATGCTCGTTGTTCGCTGACATAGGTTCCTCCTCTTGTCAGTTGAAGTTAGGTTCCTTTGGAGGAACCATGGGGTGGTCTACTCGATCTATGATCATCACCTAGTCACAAGGACTAAGTAGTTTTATTCTCATCCTAATTGTAAAAGTACATTTCAATCTAAAATTGAGAGAATTTGTCCCCGAAAAAATGCTCCTAAATGGGCATCTAATCAAAAAGAGACAAAATACCGGCAATTTTAATAAATAGTGCGCAATTTTACACTAGAGAATCACGTTTTGTCAATTTGCAATGCGCTAGAAAATAGCTATATTAGCTGCTGGTGGGAACTGAACTTATGCAATAAAAAAACTTGCTATGGTTTCCAATGAAAAAATTTCAAATATATGTTCACCTGAGGAACAAGAAAAATGTAGCCCAATTGAAAATACGAATTCTATAGATTGCGCAAATTGTAAAGTGGCTAAAATAAAGGAATGCTTCCAAAGAAGGTGCCAACACTTAATGCAAAAAAGACAGATAAATCACTACAGCTTACATGATTTTAATAATAAAATTTCTAGTCTTATAACAAATTTAGAACTAATTGACCTAGTTTTAGGTGTTGATTTAGATAACGAAATCGATGAACTTAATCGAATTACTCTTGAAATTAGCGAAATGATAAGAGGCAATTCACCAGTCACAAGTAGTACAATTCTCATTAAACTTAGAGAAATCAGCGAGATTTACGATCTCACAAAGCAAAAAACTATACCACTACTGCTTGAAGCAGAATCAGACCCTAAAAATGAAAAAGAAGAACTAGTATATCTAACTATGCTAAGCCAAGCCTATTCAAATCTAAAAGAGTTTCTCTTATCAGATATTAAAATAAACGTCGCAGAATATCTTAAAACTTTTTTTGATTCATATATAGAAATGTTATCAAAATCTATGGGAATAAATTTATCTGTCACGACTATTGATGAGCTTCCAGATTTTTTCATGTTTAAAGAAGACATCACTACAATCTTTGAAGAGCTAATAAAAAACTCTATGGATTCATTGCTGAATTCTGATCAAGAAGAAAAAAGAATAAATGTTAGATTTTCGATAAGTGAATCTGAAGATCAAGAACGACATCTGCAAATAGATCACTACGACAATGGACCAGGAGTTGAGATAGATAACCAAGAAAGAATTTTTAAAGAAGATTTTACAACTAAAAAGTCAGGAAGTGGTAAAGGCTTAAACGGTATTTTAGTTAAACTAAAAAGATATTCTGGGACAATTGAGCTGGACAAATTTTTTACTGATGGTGCACATTTTACAATTAAAATTCCAATAATTAGATCTAAAAATACTTGTCCGACTATTGCAACTTGATCTAGATTAAATCAGAGTGTATAATATGCGGATGACAAAAACCAAAAACAAAATTAGAATTAAACTTTTAGCATTAATTTCTGTACTAGGAATCGTTGGGTTAACAACTATTTTTGCTTCAAGATTTCATGCCAACAAATATGTACTAAATGGAGTTTATTTTGCTGACCTCCATTTGGGAGGGTTGACTTACTCTGAAGCAACTTTAAAAATAGACGATAAATACAATCAAATACTTTCTGAAGACATTCAGGTTAACTTTGAAGGCGAAAAATATACTTTTAGCGTAGAGGAGCTTGGTGCAAGTTTCGACCCTTACAAAACAGTAAAACAAGCAAAAGATATTTCATATGGAAACAGCTTATCTGCTCATGTAGATTCAAGATTAAGTTCCTTCAACGAAGTAAGAAAATTGGAACCAATTATTTCAATTAATTCGACAGAGTTTAGAAATAAACTCGAAAACAAAATTCCAGAAATAAAAGAACCAGAAAATGCTCAAGTTGCAATCTTAGAAGAAAAAAACATCAAAGTAATTCCTTCAAAACTTGGAGCTACCGGAGATTATAAAAAGTCTGAAGAAGAATTAATTGAAGGGTTGGAAAAATTAGATTTAGAAGAAATTAATTTAGAAAAGAGAGTAATCGAACCAGATTATTCGACTGAAGATGCTGAAAAAGATGCAGAGATTATTACCACAAATCTTTCAAAAAGAATTAATTTAAAGTACGAGGGCAGTCTAATAGAGCCATATTCAAAAGAAATAGCTGTTCAAAAAGAGTGGTTCTCAGTTAAAGACTCTAAAGTTATTTACCATCCTCAAATTATCAAAGAGTTTCTGCTTACAAATATAGCTCCAGAGGTAGAAATTCAAGAATCAAACGTCTACATCAAATCTTTACCAACTGATGAAGATTCGCATGCTCAGGTTGAAGGATTCAAAAAAGATGGATTAAGACTTGATTTGAATTCCTTAAATAGCAAAGTCATCAAAGCAATTCAAAACAACTCAAATGAAATTACTTTTGACTTAGAATTAAGAGAAGGACAGATTATTAATCAAACTGGTGCAGAACTAGGGGAAATGGTTTTACTTTCAGAAGGAAGGTCAAATTTCCAAGGCTCTCCAGCAGGTAGAAGTTTCAACATTAAAAAAGGTCTTGAAGAAAAAGTAAACAATTTACTTTTAGCACCAGGTGAAGAATTTTCTTTTAACGATAACCTAGGTCCAGTGACTTACGCAGAAGGTTGGCAAGCTTCACTTGCTATTTTTAACAGTGAAGATTTAAAACCTGTTGCCGGTGGGGGACTTTGCCAAGTATCCACTACGCTTTATCGTGCACTTCTAAATGCTGGATTGAATATTACTGAAAAATCAAATCACAGTATGTTTATTCATTATTATCGAGAGTACGGAAATGGACTTGATGCAGCAATTTATCCAGGCTCAAAAGACTTAAGGTTCATCAATGACACTGATAATTATATTTTAATCCAAGCCTGGGTCGAAGGAGCGGATGCATATGTTGAGATTTATGGAACACCAGATGGTAGAGAAGTAGAGCTTGTTGGACCAATTTATTCTTGGGAAGTTCCTGAAGAATATAAAGGAAAAATTCAACCAAGATGGAATCAAATTATTTGGGTTCAAAAGCTGAAAAAGCCAAATGGGGAAGTGGAAGAAACTCAATTAGTTTCAAGTTACGTTACAGCTCCTTGGTAAATACACCTTGAAATAAGAATTCTAGCACCTATTATGGTCACAACTTCACTTAAATTATTTTTGTGGCTGATATTTCAGAAAAAAGAAAAAAAATCCTAGAAGATATTAAAAAACTTCAAACTCTTGTAAGAACGAAAGAAATACAAATTTGCGCAGTAACGAAAGGCCATACCCTAGATGAAGTACAGGGACTTCTCGATGATCTCCCAGAAATAAATATTATTGCTGAAAACAGATGGCCAGATTGTCAGGAGAAATTTGAACATTTCAGTGATTTAGAACGACATTTTATCGGGCCACTTCAGTCAAATAAAATAAAAAAAGTAGTTCCTATAATTGATGTAATTCAGTCAGTAGATAGCCTAAATTTACTTGAAAAAATTAATAAAGAATCTAAGAAACTAGATAAAATCATTAAGTTTTGCATACAAGTAAAT
>CAYNUR010000042.1:0-9180 GCA_964400435.1 uncultured Candidatus Peribacteria bacterium | reverse complement strand
AGCTTCAAGCATCTTATTTTTTTGAATCGAAAAGCGATGTTCCCGGCCAACTCTTGCTCGGGTAATTAATCCAGATTTCTCTAAAACTTTGAGATGTTTAGATACAGCCGGTAAAGAAATTTTATAAGGCCCTGCAATCTCCCCCGCATTCAAATCTGATTCACTCAATCTCAGAACAATATTTCTCCGGGTTGAATCAGCAAGCGCCCCAAAAATACTGTCTAATTTTTGATCAATTACCAATTTTTTCTGAATTTGCTGCACAGAATATTATTTAACTTTATGGTTAAATAATATTCTGTATTTGAGAAAATTTCAATAGGAGTAGCTTAAAAAAACGAAATCTGACTTATAAATTTCAATTATACATGTATGATTCTCAAACTTAAAAAATAAACACAAACTATGGAGGGACAAGATTTAAGTCATGGAAATATCAGAAAAGAACTTTGGTCGCTTGCTTGGCCAATGATGCTATCTGTATTTTTCTACACACTTTATAATATCGTAGATGCTTATTGGGTAAGTAAGTTATCGGATGAAGCAATTGCAGCTGTGAGTATTTCTCAGATCACGCTTTTCGCAATGATTTCTTTAGGTTTTGGTTTAATTGTCGGGTCTGGAGTGATTATGTCTATGCATATCGGAGCAAAAAATCATGATGAAGCTGAACGAGTGCTTGGTCAGTCTTTTGTGCTGAGCGCAGGAATGGCAGTATTTTTCACAATAGTTGCCTTAATATTTAGAACAGAATTATTGACACTTTCAGGAGCAAACGGAGATATTTTTGCACCTGCTATGGACTATTACACGATCACTTCTGCAGGCTCAATTCTAATGTTCCTCTTGATGACAATTATGTTCGCCTTCAATGCTCAAGGTGATACTAATACGCTAACGAAGCTTTTTGCGGTTTCCACATTTATTAATTTAATAGTTGATCCATTATTGATTTTTGGACATTTTGGCTTTCCAGAATTAGGAATTTCTGGGGCTGCATTCGCTACTTTAATTTCACAAGCAGTTTTTATTGTGATTGCAATAAGGTCACTTTCTAGTGAAAAAAGAAAAATAAGATTTAAATTTAAGAATCTCACTTTTAAATGGGAATCAGTAAAAAAAGTTTTAAATATTGGTTTACCAGCTTCTTTTACACAAATTATCTTCCCAGTTGGTCTAGCAATTCTTACTTATATGGTTTCACAATCTTTCCAAGAACCTGGAGCTATAGCTTTTAGTTTAGGATTTAGAATTGAATTTTTTGCATATCTTCCAGCCGTTGGTTTTGGTTTTGCAAGCATGGCAATGATCGGACAAAGTATTGGAGCTGGAAACATCAAGCGAGCCCAAACAGCTTTTAAAATTGCCTTAAAGTACGGATTTTTTGCTGCAACAGGTTTAGGAGTAGCTGCTGCAATATTTGCAGTTCCATTGATTAAAGTTTTCACAACGGATCCACTTGTGACTGAATACGCAAAATTCTTTATGTGGACTGTTGCTCTCAGTTACGGTTTCTTGGCAGCTCTAATGATTGAAGCAAATTCTTTCCAAGCGATCGGGCGATCATGGCCAGGGTTCTGGATTTTCCTGACAAGAATTTTTGTAGTAAGTGTGCCATTAACTTATCTATCAACAAATGTTCTTGAGCTACCTATTCTCGGAGTTTGGTGCTCAATTATTGCCGGAAATGTAATTGCTGCAAGTATCGGATTTTTCTGGATCAGCAAAACGATGAAAGGTCTAAACGACAAAGACATTCCAGTTCACCATGGAGATAAAGCTTAGTTTTGATTAGTCTCGATTTACTAAAGAAGAAAGAACACCAACTACAAGTGCTAACAATAAAGCAGCGATAAAGTTCTCAACTTCAAATCCATCAACAAAACTAGCAGCCAACCAAAGAACAAAGGCGTTAATCACAAAGTTAAAAAGACCTAAAGTCAAAATATTCACCGGAAGAGTGATCAATTTCAGTATTGGTTTTACTGTTAGATTAAGTAGTCCCAATACAACTGCAACGATTAAAGCAACTGGAAAAGAAGTCACAGAAACTCCAGGAACAATATAAGCACCAACTAAAATCAATAAAGCAGTCACGACCCACAATATAACTAAACCCATAAAAGATTATTAAAGAATGTTTAATTCACTATAATCCTATTTGAAATTAATATCAAAGTCCTTAAGTAATTATTCGACAGTGAAAAAGCCAACATACAATGTAAAAGCAAAAGTCTGGTTATATTCCGGAGCAAAAGCCGCTTGGCATTTTGTCACAATTCCCTCAGAAATTTCCCAAGAATTGAAAAAGCAATTTGGAGATCTTGCGCGTGGTTGGGGCTCGTTACCTGTTGAAATCGAGTTGGGAGAATCAAATTGGAAAACCTCAATATTTCCAGACAAAAAATCAGGATGCTATTTCTTGCCTTTAAAAGCAAAAGTTCGAAAAAAAGAAAAAATCACAAACGGAGATGAAGTTAAATTAATCTTAAAAATAGAGTTTGAAGAACTATTCTAGAAATTTAGAAAAATATAATATAGCTTGAAGAAAAGCATAAAATTAAACAATGAAGAAAAAAATAAAAAGCAATTTATCAGTTTTTATCAAAGGAGTTCTGATGGGAGTTTCAGATGTAATGCCTGGCGTTTCTGGTGGAACAATGGCTCTCATTACTGGGATCTATCAACGATTGGTGCATGCAATTAGTGAAATAGATTTAAGATTTATTCCTCAACTATTAAAGGGCGATTTAAAAAAATCCAAAAAGACTTTTCTAAAAATCGACTTCTCTTTGTTTATTCCGTTAGTTTTAGGAATTGGTTTAGCTGTATTCAGTATGGCTCACGTAATTGAATATTTATTGGCAAGTTACACTGGAGCAACGTATTCATTTTTCTTTGGACTAATTCTAGCTTCAGCTCTCATTATTTTTAACGAAGTAAAAGGATTCACAGTCAAAGACATTTCCTTAGCAGTTTTGGGATTTGTTCTTTCCTTCTTACTAGCTGGTTTGACATCAAGTTCAGGTTTAGGAATCGGCAATTCACTTCCGGTAATTTTTCTCTCAGGACTAATTGCCATTTGTGCCATGATCTTGCCAGGAATTTCAGGAGCATTTCTTTTATTGCTATTTGGACAATATGAATTCATTATCTCTGCAATCAAAGATTTTAACCTTTTGGTAATAATAATTTTTTCAATCGGAGCTTTAATCGGAATTTTATCCTTTTCAAAAGTTCTCAATAAATTGTTAGAAAATTACAAAGTCCCAACAATATATTTTCTCATAGGTCTAATGCTAGGCGCATTAAGGTTGCCTTATGGAGAAATTTATTTAGCCGAAGAATCAATATGGATGATTTTAATTCCGATGGTGCTAGGTTTTAGTTTAGTAGTAATCCTCGAAAGAAAATTAGGAAGAATTGTCGAAGAATAAAAAAGTTGTTAAATTATCATCAATCAGCAAGTGTTTTAAGCATGGAAAATAGAATCAATCAAATAAATCAATTACGCCGCACCCCAGAAACCAAGAAATTCTGGAAGCTGCGCTGTTTTTAAATTTTTAAGATAAAAAAGCCAAAGCCTTCAGGATTTCTGAGGGCTTTTTTTGTATATTCTAAAAATTTAAAAATGAATGAAATAAAGAAAATCGGGATATTAGGTGGAATGGGGCCAGAGGCTAGTCTAAATGCCTACAAAAGGTTATTAAAATACTGCCAAGAAAAATATGACTCAGTGCAAGATTATGAATATCCTTCAGTAGTTCTCAATAGTTTACAGTTATTCGGTTTCGAAGAAACAGGATTCATTGATCAGTCAAAAGTTTTAGATCAACTTGTAAAAGGAGTTAAACTACTAGAAAAAGCTGGCTGCAACCACGTATTCATTCCATGCAACACAGTTCATTTCTTCCATAAAGAAATGCAAAACAGTTCCAAGATAAAAATTCTAAACATAATTGAAGAGACTTCAAAAGTAGTTAAAAAATGTGGTCATAAAAAAGTTGGAATTCTTAGTTCGGAAAGCACAAAAGATCTAGAACTCTATAAAAGAGGATTAGAAAAATATTCAATTGAATCAATCTCAGTTTCAAATAAAGACCAAAAAATTCTCAATCAAATTATAAAAACAGTGATGGCAGGAAAACAAAGTCCAAAAGAAAGAAATCTTTTAAAGCAGATTTCTCAAGCCCTGCTCAATCAAAAGGCAACAGCAGTTATATTAGGATGTACCGAGCTACCCCTTGCTATTTCAGAGAACGATTGTGAATTTAAAATATTTGATAGTTTGCAAATAGTCGTTGAGGCATCGGTTGATTTTGCGTTTAAGCATTGAAGGTTTCAGTGCGCAAATTTAATAGGCAAAAAGCTCAATAAATATTTGATAAAAGCAGAAATAGCTCAGGTTAAGGAGGCTGCTTGCCCGCAAGGTAGGAGTAATTAGAACTTATTACTCTAAACTAAAAAGTCTTAACATAGAAAGCTGTATCTCCTGATTCACCACTTGTAAGAGTGTAAATTTTGCGTTCGAGTAAAACAAAACCATTTTTTTCATAAAATTTCCCCAGTTTGGTTCGCTCTCCACCACAATCCAGCCTCAATTCATAAATCCCTTTTTCTAAGCATTTTTGTTCAGCAAATTTAATTAACTTAGTGGGTATTCCTTTTCCTGCAAATTTCCGAGCAACAGACAATTTATGCAAAAATCCAGATTGTCCCACGGGAATATCAGGCCAAAATAGTTGGTCTTCCCAATCAAGAGTCATTGCAGCCGCAGCTTCACCATCAATATATGCAACATAGATATCCTCCTTAGAGCTTTTTGTTAGCAAATATTCCTCATCAATAATTTCAGGATCCCAAAATGGCATATCTACATCCACAAGCCACTCAGCAGCTTCACGAATAATTTTTGCTGCATCTGACACATTTCCACTCTTAATGTCTAGCTTCATTTTATTTAATTACCTTGAGTCATATTTCTTAAAATAACGAAAAAGATCAAGTTAAAGATCCAGATAATTTTCTCTGTCTAATGCTAGATAAGTTAGAGATTAGTTCAGGACTCTTTTCCTCAAAAGTCAATTCGTTAACTTATCAAGAATGTATTCAGCTTTAGGAAAGTAGACTTGACTTATTGAGGAAACCACCTATAGTCAAGGGCTAGCCTAGTGTGATAAGGAGTAAATTCAATATATGTCATCAATATCAACTAAATTTCAGAAAGATCTTACGTTGGACCAATTACGTAAATGTCCAGATCTCTCCTTAATTGAAGCAGGTGATATCAGAGCTGCAGCAGATTTCTCTGGGGATGGTCTGTCAAGTAGAGCAGAAAGGATACTCAGTAGTGCGGAAAGCCAAGAAGATCTATTACTTGCAGTTTCCGATTTAGTTCGAAGAAGATTATTGAATAGTCTCCCCATTATATTAAAAAGTAAGCGAGATTATAAATTAAACCTCAAAGCCCTCAATCTCCAAGGTATTGACGATAAAGTTACTGGAATTGATGGAAAAGAATACAAAGTTCCGGAATGGGAGGCAGTCCGTAGCAGGATAGGTGGGAAATTACTTCAGATAGTTGACGAGCTAGAACATGCAATCCTATTATTGGACCCTACTTCAATGAGCCTTGAGGAAAGACTAAATTTTTTGGCAGTTTCAGAAGGTGAAAATTATAATCCTAAAAAACACTTAAAATCTTATATTTCCTGGGCTAGGAGGAAGGTAAGATCGAATTTATTATATGAATTCACTCCATATACGGAAGTACAAAGAGGTAGGACTAAAGCTCAAATACTATCTTCCAGTGGCTTCAATTTTGAAGGCTTTTCAGTATCTTTTGTTGATGGATGCAAGGAGGGACCTGAACGTACAAGAGATGGGTCTATAGATTATCTAACAAGCTGTTCACAGCAGTCAGATCTAGACTTAATGTTTCCAGACGAATACCTCACCATGCAGCTTCTAGGAAAGCTTCAAGGGGTACAGTTTGATGAACTGGTCGAGAATTATCTCAAAGGTTATCAACACGATAATCAGTCCATCCCGGTTGGATATTTCGGGAAAGATTATCAGCGTCTCCAATTCTGTTGTGTAAATTTATATAGTAGAGTTTCTCACCGTGGTTGTCGCCGTGCAGCCAGGCTTTAAACCTTGAATCCTTATAGAACTGAGTGAAGGCAATAAGAGTATTTTTTAGAAAAGCACTCCCTTCAGAAAGAGAGTGCTATAATAGACTTACTAATCTCGATCTTCAATTACTTTATTAGTAGCAATTTTTATTTAAATAATCTGTCATCCTAGACAGGAGTTCCATATCTTTCTGCCAGGCTCTACTATGTAATGTATCTGCCACCTTTTTTAGTAATTCAACTTCTCCAGCCATGTGTAGCCCCTTTTCAAATTTTTTATATTGTAGTTTTTCTGCATCACCACAAATGGCATATACAATAGCTTTTATGGTTTCCAGTCCAGAATTAGATTTATCAATGTCAATAGCAAGAAAAAGGCCGTCTTCTTCTGTATTTTCTAGATTTTGTACGGCAGACAGTTTGTCACTAGTTTCTTGCAACAAGTCGGAAACCTCTGGTAGTGTAGGGCAGTTTTTAGGGTCATCAATACTCTCACATAGGTTAGGAGCTGTATTAAATGATAATCCTTCCTCGAATTTACTTGGCATAATATTGTAGGTTAAATATTTAGCCCGTAACTATAGCGGCTTTGACCGAGTTTGTCAAGGGCTTTATGGTTGATCCTTTCATGTCTCTTAATTAATTTGATCTTCTATAAATCAAAGCAATAGTTCTGCGTATTTGTTTACATCTCTTTCTTCTCCAGGAAAAATTCTCAAGTCCTCAGAGTTTAAGTTAGATGCAGCATAAATTTTGACCTGATTTCTTCGAGCCTTCTCCATTGAGATGCTAAGCTTTTTTTACTCAGCTTTGTTCACTCTCGAGGTGGAAGATCTTGTTTTGGATAAACTCAGAACTACGCCTGAACCAAAAACAGCCATATGTTATCAATAAGTTCAAAGAGGTAAATCAAATCTTTTAATCTCAATATTTATAGTTAGAGTAGATATTGCTGCTGCTATCTTCTCTATTATTAAACAAGGAAAACGTCTGAGTAAAAGTTTTATACATGGCGGAACGGACGGGACTCGAACCCGCGACCTCCTGCGTGACAGGCAGGCGTTCTAACCAGCTGAACTACCGCTCCACTTTGTTTCGCCAAAAGATTTTTATGCGCTACAAGCGCAAAGGGAAGATAATATATTTCCATACCAAATACAAGCAATTTTCAAAAAAAGATATTTCCAGTAAACTTCCACAGCCAAAACTTAAGTTTTCAGTATGAAAATAGGAATTGATTGTCGAATGTTTAGCTCTGCATTTACAGGAATTGGACGCTACACATTTGAATTAGTTAAATACATTACTGAGGAAAATAATAAGAAGAAAAATCCTGACGAAATCATTCTCTTTTTCAATAGTCCGGAGTTCGAGAATTACAAGTGCTCAAAAAATACAAAAAAAGTATTAGTAAACTCGAAGCATTATTCTTTATCAGAACAAACAAGCTTTTTTATAAAGCTTTGGAAAGAAAAACTCGATATTATGCATTTCCCACATTTTAATGTTCCGATTTTATATGCACAACCATTCACGGTCACCATTCATGATCTCACACTTTCGCTTTTCCCAGGTCAAAAAATGACGAAATGGTATCACAGATTAGCCTACAATTGGACAATCAAAAACGCAGTTAAAAGATCCGAGCGTATTGTTGCAGTTTCAGAGAATACGAAGATAGATATTGTGGAGCATTTAAAAATTTCACCTAAAAAAATCCAAACTATCTACAACGGAATTAGTCCAGATTTTAAGCTAATCCATGATGCAAAAATTCTTCAACCAACATTAAAGAAATACAAAATCACAAAGCCATTTTTACTTTACACAGGAGTTTGGCGCGGACACAAGAACCTCGTTCGGTTAATCAAAGCTTTCAAGATCGTGAAGGATCAAGAAAATATTGATTTACAGTTAGTTATGACTGGAAAGCCGGATCCACATTACCCTGAAGTTTTGAAAGAAATTGAGAAGTTGGGGCTTGAAAATGAAGTTATCAGAGTAGGTTTTGTTTCAGAAAAAGAATTAGTTCACCTTTTCAATGCAGCTTTATTCTATGTTTTTCCTTCCCTTTATGAAGGATTTGGATTACCACCTCTAGAGTCTATGGCTTGTGGTTCACCGGTAGTTTGCTCAGAAAGTTCTTGTCTGCCAGAGATTTGTGGTGAAGATAATGCAATATTTTTTGATCCAGAAAATGTAGAAGAATTAGCACAAAAAATCACAGATCTTTACAAAGACCCCAAACTTCAGTCAGAATTAGTGGCCAATGGAATAGCTCACGCAAAAAAATTCGCATGGGAAAAGTCCTGCAAAGAAACCTATGAACTCATTTTAAAATCATCAAAATCAACTGACTAGTCAAAATGTCATTTACACCTTTTCAAAAATACTTTCAAAAAGCAGCCGCAAATTATGGCATGAATAAACAAATAGAAGCAGCAGAAATTTGTCACAAATTCCGCAAGATTTTACCTGCTATTTTTGAAAATTTTGATGCAATTGAAGAGAAAATAACGGCGGGTTTCTACGACAAATCAAACCTAACCATAAACGTCGAATCACCTGCTTGGGCTCAAGAAGTAATAATGAGAAAAGAACAGATTATCGCAGAGATGAATTCTCAATTTGGAAAAGAAGTGATCAGAAATCTGAAAACTCAAATAGTCTCAAGAAAGAAAAACATTGAGCCAGAAAGGCCTAATTAATTTATTAAAAAAATCTTTACGGAGAAAGTTCAGGTTTTTCATTTTTGTCAGAATCTGACCCCTCAGGTGAAACAAATTCTCTTGAATTTTCATCCCCCAAAGCCTTATAAGTTACGATTCCGGAAAGTAGTGCTGTTCCTACAGCAAGAACAATTGCCAGGATCCTATTTCTCAGTTTTATTCTTTCTGCAAGGATTCTCAAATTTTCGTCTTCAGGTTCAATTGTCTCAATTGTCTCAAAGCTTTGCGTTTGTTCAGTACCTACCAAGGTCTCGACTTCATTCCTTCTCACTCGATCTGCCTCAACCATTTTTCTAAAAACACTCATATTATAAGAA
>CAYNUR010000041.1:0-9205 GCA_964400435.1 uncultured Candidatus Peribacteria bacterium | reverse complement strand
TATTTATTGTTTTTGGTGTTTTAGCATCAGCAATTCCTATTGGGCATTCAGACATTCTTGAGTACTTGAGTTATGGAGAAGATGGTGAAAAAATTGTTTTTGGACAAAATCCAGGTGCTCAACTTGGAGCTGCTCTTGCTTATGGAGATTATAATGGTGATGGACTCTTAGACATTGCGACATCTTCGCCATTTTATTCTAGCGAAAATAAACAGTGGAATGGTCTAGTTAATGTTTACTTCGCTGAAAAAAACAATTCAGGATTTAGCTTTAAATCAAGCGTGAGTATATTTGGGGCAAATGAAGGTGACCAGCTTGGCTCAACACTTGAAACTGGCGACTTCGATGTTGATGGAATTGATGACCTTGTAATAGGTGCTGCAAATGCTATTACGAATGGTGAACGAACTGGAGCGACATATATCCTTTATGGACAAAATTTTTCGAGTAGTCAAAACTTGGATTTATCAATCAATAAGCCAGATTTTGAATTGACAGGACACAGCAAAGAAGACAGATTTGGTGAAGCACTGTCTACCGTTGACATGAATAAGGATGGTGTTGATGATCTTGCAATAGGTAGCCCAAACTCATCTTTTTCAGAAAAAAATAACAATGGTTCTGTTCATGTTTTTTTTGGGCCGTTTAATTCTAGACTAAGTAACACCATTAACATTAAAGAGAATCTAGGCGATGTAAACTATTATGGTCATCAAGATGGTGAGAAATTTGGAGCAGATATTGTATCTGGCGATTTCAACTATGATGGAAAAAATGATCTTGCAATTAGCGCATTTAGATCTGATACGGAAAATGGTGTTGATGTTGGACGAGTCTACATTTATCGAGGAGTTGAAACATTATTCAAGGTATTTCAAAGTCCGACATTAACTATTGAAGGAACTGCACCAAATGAGTGGTTTGGTTTTTCTATGGCTCAAGGAAAAGTGAACAGCGATCGAATTGATGACTTACTAATATCTAGCTTTCCATATAACTCAAATGAAGAAGGAACATTAAGTCTGTTTTATGGTGGTAATAGATTTGAACAGAAAGATTTGGTAATGAAAAATGATTCAAATTTTACAGACGTAAAAATTGAAGGTCAGATAAATCCTTCTAAAACAGGTAGTCAAATAAAACTGGCTGATATTAACCTAGATGGGCTACTAGATATAATTATTGGAACGCCAAATATCTCTAATTTGAGCAATAATTATACGAATGGTGGTGTTTATGTATTATTTAATGAACTAGAAGGTTTAAAAGACAATTATGACTTAGAGAATAATGAACATAGTCTTCAGCTTATCAATGATGACTCTTCTGATTGGTTTGGCTATAAATTCTTAGTTAATGATTTTAATGATAATGGATCTATGGATTTTGTTATTGGATCTAGATACTCAAATAATGAATTTGGGACTAATAATGGTCAAATTACTATCATTGATGGCAATTTTGGAGTATTGGGAAAAATGGTTAATACATATGACAGTGAAAATGAATCAGCTGTTACTAGGGCTGAAACAGTTAGTAGAGTGATTGAAGGATTCTCAATTAGAGATAAAAAATCAGAAATTATTGAAAGCTGCTATGAATTTATAGATTTCTGCTTCTTCAATTTTACTGCTATGTCGAAATTTGATGGTATTTCTTTTTCTCCTAATGTGATCTTGTATCCTGATGTACCTGCTGGACATCGATTTAATGAAGATATTACTATTGCAACTATGCTTGGACTTGTAAATGGTTATTTAGATGATGAAAATAGTCCTTTTAAACCTGAAAATGGAGTTACAAGGATTCAGGCTTTGAAAATCGTTTTAACTGCAGCTGATCTTGTACCAATGAAGTATAAGTTTGAACTGGTTGATATTCTGGGCTCATTGGAAAATATTAAGTCTCAACCTAGTTACTTTGATGACATCAACCCAAGACTTGACTATATGTGGTGGTATCCAAGATATGTAAATTTTGCAGCTGAAAGGGGAATTATTAACACTGAAAATAAAAACTTTAGGCCAGATGATTATGTCAGCCTGGACGAGCTGGAAATAATGATCAATAATACGCTCGATTATTTAAAGGAGGAGAATGAAAAAAATCAGTCATGATGATATTCAAGCTGCGAAACCAACAGTAGAAGAAGTAAAAAAAAAGAAGAAAATACCTGTATGTGTAGTAATTGATAATGTTCGAAGTCTTTTTAATGTTGGAGCTTTTTTTCGGACTTCTGATGCCGTTTTGTTAGAAAAGATTTTTTTATGTGGGATTACTGGTCATCCACCTAGAAAAGAAATCTCTAAAACCGCTTTAGGTGCTGAAGAAATAGTTGAATGGGAACATCGAGATGAGGCTGTAGAAGTAATTTCTGAGTTAAAAGATAAAGGATACCAAATTGTTGCGGTCGAGCTGGCAGAAAACAGTAAAAACTATTTTGAAATGGAATATGATTTTCCAGTATGTTTAGTTTTTGGTCATGAAGTTTATGGTGTTTCTGATGAAGTAATGGAAATGGTTGATGCTGCTGTTGAAGTACCTATGCTGGGACGTGCAAATTCACTAAATGTTGCGACATGTTATGGGATAATAGTGTATGATGTATTGAGAAAGTTTATGAATTTAAAAAAGAAAAATGATTAGGCTTTGGAAAGTCACATCGATTGGAATATTTATGACCTGTCTGATTTTAAGCTGGATTTTTGTGTTTGGAATTGGATCAAACCAACCTGGTTCTTACTTTAATAAAGGGCATAATGCTATTTGGATTAGTCATCAATGGGTAGGCGAAGAAAAAGAGCTTTATGAGGTTCAGGAATTAATTAGCAATTTAGAAAAAAATCAAATTGATACTGTTTTTGTTCATGCTGGGCCGTTGCAAGAAGATGGAAATATTGATGAGGATAGATATGCCTATGCCGTTGACTTTCTTGATAAAGCGAAGAAGGTAAGTGATAAAATAGAATATCAAGCTTGGTTAGGACAGTTGCGACAGAAGATAGATTTAGATGATCCTAATATTCGCCATAATGCTGTAAATCAAGCGATAATAATGACACAAATAATTGGTTTTGATGGTATTCATTATGATGTTGAACCAGTTTGGGATGGTGATGAAGGTTTTATTTCTCTATTGGAAGAAACACGGGAAGCAATTCCAAAAGATAAAAAAATCTCGGTTGCATTGGCAGAATTTGTTCCAAAATCATTTATTTGGTTAGTTGAAAAAATACATACTTTTGAAAATTACAATACTGAAATCAATTATTTAAATGTTGCAAAATATGCCGATCAAATCGTTGTAATGGTCTATGATACTGGCATAAATCATAATTGGGTATACAGACGACTAGTCAAAGAACAAACAATTAGGACAACTAATTTATTATCTGATAAAGAGGTATTCATTGCTATACCTTTATATGAAGATGTGAAAGAGGGATTTAATCCGGAAATTGAAAATGTTGAAAATGGATTGTATGGTATCATCGATGGATTAAATGATATTAGAAGTGAAGTTGATAATTTTGCCGGTGTAGCTCTATATCCTTATTGGACTACAGATCGAAACGAATGGAAAAGTTATCATGATATTTGGTTAGACAATTAATATGTTAAAGCTAACTACAATTTATGAGGTTGAGTGTGATATTTCTGAAGATGTTTTCAGCAATATTGTAGCTGCTTTTAATAAGGTTCTAAAAGATTTAATAAAAGATAAACTGGGTGATCGTAATGGATTAGTTGATTTTGTAGTTGTTGACGATAAGAGTATTCATAAAATCAATAAGGAATATAGGGGAAAAGACAAGCCAACTGATGTTATTTCGTTTGCCTATTTAGAGGTGTTGGACTATGAGAATGAACCTGGGGATGTCGTAACCGGAGATATTTTTATTTCTTTGGATACCGCGAAAAATCAAGCAGAAGATAATGGTCATGATCTCGAGCGTGAAATGATAATTCTTTTCACGCATGGACTACTTCATGTTTTAGGATTTGATCATAATACTGATGAAGAAGAGGAAGAAATGGAAAGTTGGGCTGCAAAAATAATGAATGAGCTAAAGTAGCGCGTCTAAATCAATATTTTGCCAATCATCTGTGTAACCAATTCTTTTTTTCAAGCTTAAGTCTATTCTTGGACTTTTTAGCTCTTCTAAATGCTTGATTCGTCCTTCTCCTTGAATCCTATGAGTTTCAACTCTACGGATAATCTTAAAGTCCATTTTGTTTAGAGTGAATTCAACTTCTCTTTCTTCTCCTGTTTCCATCTCTTGCATACCAATATCACGAACTAGCGGAGTTGATTCATCTGCTGTGATTTCTCCTCCTCTATCTTCAATTTTATCTAAGATTAATTCAAAGGCTTCTTCTTTTTGTGCAGCTCTTGTTTCAGGAATTTCACTGAACTCATGTTTTTTTCCTCCAGATCCCATTGTCTTATGGTTATATATACAGGATTATTTTACCTTGAAATTGAGTAAACTACCAGGTTTGACAATTATTGGCATTTTTAATAAGCTCTCTTAAGAATATTTTTTAATGTCCTTCCCGATGAAAACTTTCAAAGTTACAGCTATTTTAGGGATGATTTCTATGCTAGCTCTTGCTGGTTGTGGTGGTTCTAAAAGCGACCCTGCTGGTGAAACTGGAAAACCTGCTACTGAAACAGTTCAGGAAAGCCTTAGTAATTTCTACTATGAAGTAGATACGGCTAGTTACGAAGTTAATTTAATGGGTGATGTTCAAGCACCTGAAGGTCAAGTTCCAGGAAGTGTTAATTTTGACGTAACACTAAGTGGATCTGTTGATTCTTCAAACCCAGCTCAACCAATGTTGAATCTAGCTCTTATGGGTTCTGGTTCAATGGATGATGGTGCAGATCAAAATGTAGATGCAGAGCTAAGATTAGACTCTGAAATGCTATATTTTGTTGTAAATGAAGTATCTGACTTTGATGGTCAACTTCCAGCTGAAATGGTTTCAGAATTCCTAGGACAATGGTGGTCTATGCCAATTCCTCCTGGAACATTTGCTGCTGCTGGAGCTTATAATGATGGTGATGAAGAATTATCTGAAGATGAACAAAAGTTTAAAGATTTAATTGAGAGATCTACTTTCTTTAAAGATATAGAGTATGTTGGAGAAGAAGATGTAATGGGAGATGCTGCTTCTCACTATACTTTAGCTCTAGATAAAGAAGGAATTAAACAATTCGTTCAAGATGGAGCTATGGAATTTGAAGGAGAAGAATTAAGTGAAGCTGACATGGCCGACCTTGATGAAGCACTTGAAGCTTTAGATTTCAGTGGTGAATACTGGATTGGTGTTGATGATATGATCATGAGAGGAATGAAAGGTACTTGGACAATTACTCCACCAGAAGGAGGATCAATTGATTTAACAGTTGATGTAAAAGTTGGTGAGTTAAATGAGCCAGTAAGTGTTGAAGCTCCTGCTGATGCACAAGAATTCGATCCATTTGCATTAATGGGTGGAGGATTTTAATTTAGGTGATCGCTTATTAAGGAAGAGTGGGCATTTGGTGTCCACTCTTTTTTTGTAACTCGTTTTTGGTATATTAGTTAATGATTTATGAATGATTAATCCTTTTTTCTATGAAGTTGTCTGTGAGTAATTTGTTTTCGTATATTTTTATAAGTACATTTTTTGGAGCATTTTTGTTTTTTGGAAGTGTTTTTGCGTTGGAAGTGAAGGATGAATGTAATGAAAAAAGTGATATAGATTACGATCTATGTCTTGGAGAAAATCATTTTTTGAAAGATGGTAAAATTTATTGGACTAACTGGTCTGATTTTGAAATGGAGCTTTTAGATGTGGATTTGAATAGTTTTGATGAAATTACTGAAAGCTATGCTAAAGATTCAGAAAGAGTTTATTGGCGAGCTAATGAGATTTTAGAAGCAGATCCAATAAGTTTTGAAATTATTGGTGGACGTTATGACAAGTTTAGTAATGATGATGACTATGTTTTCTATTTTGGTAAAGTTATTAATGGGGCTGATCCTAGCACTTTTAGATTAATTAATGAGACTTCTGAAAGCTCTGATGGCAAATTAAACCTGTACTCTGCTGATCAAAACAATGTTTATATTGGAACTGAAATTTTAAGTGATGCTGACCCTGAATCTTTTGAATACATTAAAGACTACTACTTTAAGGATAAGAATAATGTTTATCTTCAAGGAAATTTGGTAGAGGGGGCAGATCCAAATTCTTTTACGATCTTGAGGTTTGGTTATGCTAAAGATAAGGATAATGTATATCTTTATGAAAGAACGATAGAAGAAGCCGACCCGGAAACTTTTTATTTCCATCCTGGTTCAAGGTTTGCGAATGATGTGAATTTTGTTTATTACTCTGGTGAAAAAATCAAAGGAAGTGATGGATCAACATTTGAGTTTGTTGTTCCTGGATATGGTTATGCTAAGGACAAAAATCAGGTATATAGAGGAATCCATTCTGGACCTGATGAAAATGGGAATGTTTTAGTAGAGGGGGCTGATTCGGAGACTTTTGAGAATTTAATGGATGGTTATTATTTTGATAAGAATAATGTTTACTTTCTTCATGGAAAATTAGTTCCGGGTGCTGATCCGGAGAGTTTTGGTGAAGTTGAAGGATCAAAGGGGATTTATTATTTTGATAGGAATAATGTTTATAGGCTAGGGGAAGCCCTAGAAGGATCTGATCCTGGGACTTTTGAATTACTTTTCTTTGGTAAACAATCAAATGCGTATTATCTACCAAAAAATATGTATTCAAAAGATTCTAAGAATGTTTATTTCAATACAATGGCAATAAATGCAGATTCAGAAAGCTTTAAGATCATAGGAACATATGACAAAAAAACTGGCTATGGAGTTCAATATTATGCAAAAGATAAAGATAATGCTTATTATAATGAACTTGAATTTGAAGTAGATAATTTAGATTCACTTAAATTGGTTGGTCCTTATTTGAGTGATGAGACTTCGTATTATTATCATAACTCCAAGATTGCAAACATCGGTGTTGATGATTTGTGGTCACAAGGTATTTTGAAGGCAAATGGGAAAGTATTCTTCTATGGGGAAGAATTTGATGTTAGTGATTATGAAAGTTATAGGCCATTAAGTTTCGCTGATGATTTAATTGAAAACGTTTGGATTGACTCATTGGATAGTGAGTATTTTTATTATCGAGGAGAAAGAGTTCACTTAAATTCTGAAAATGTCACGACACCATTTAATGACACTTATAAAGAACCTTACGAACTTAGTATTCAAAAGCTAAAAGATTTGGGTGTTATACAAGGTTATCCAGGTGGCTATTTCGGTTACAGTAGGGAGATTAATCGTGCAGAATTTTTGAAGATCGTTTTTGAATCTCGTGGGATGGAGATTAGTGCGGATAGCTTTTCAAATTGTTTCCCAGATGTAGGTGAACAATGGTTTGCAGGATATGTTTGCTACGGAAAAGAGATTGGAGTTGTTAATGGATATGGTGATGGATTTTTTAGACCTGAGGATTCAGTTACCTACTCAGAAGCTTTGAAAATTTTGTTTGAAGCGTTTGATATGAATGTTGAAGAATTTGGAGATGTAGAGTGGTTTCAGAAGTATATGAAACAGGCTCAAGATAATGGATTTCATATTGGTTCAAAGCCTAGTAAAAATCTTTATCGGGGAGAGATGGCCGAACTTGTCGTTAGGTTTATGGAGTATGGAAGATAAATTTAAAAAAGAGCCTAGAGACTAGGCTCTTTTTTAAATTTTCTTTTACCAACTTCCTTTATGAATAAATTCTGAGATGTCTTTTCTCTCTCTTTCTGATTTTTGTCGCTCTTTCAGATCATCTGAAAGTTCTTCAACTTTACCTGGATGACCGATTGCTATCATAGCCATTGGTTCAACATTTTCAGGAATATTGAGAACTTCTGGAGCACCATCTACATCGAAACCTGCCATTTCATGAGTGACTAATCCCATAGATGCTGCTTGGAGGTTTAAATTTTGAGCTGCAGCGCCTGTGTCGTAGGCGTAATGACGATTGGGTTTGTTTTTATATTCAAAGTTCTTAGAGGCGCAGATTAGGGCTACTATGTAGGCGTTTTTTGCCCAGGAGTTTCCTTCAGCTAAGAGTGAAGTGATTTTTTCGAATTCATTTGGTTGGTCTTGTGTTGCGTAGATGAAATGCCAAGGCTGGCCATTGAAGGATGATGGTGCCCATCTTGCGGCTTCGAATAGAGACATAATTTTGGCTTCATCGATTTTTTGGTTTGAAAATGCCATAGGACTCCAACGTTTTTTTATTAGCTCATTAATCTCGTGATTGTTTGGTGTGTGTTTTTCTGGATACATTTTAGTTTTTTTAGAAAATTTTAATCTTACTAGTGTATAATCCCCCTCGGGGTTAAGGGTGGGCCTCAAATTAATAAAAGTCAATAATTCTTCTATGATTAAACAAATTGCAATTCGTGGATTCGACAATAATTTTTCATATTTTCTTGGTGATTCTCAAACTAAAGAGATTGCAATTTTAGACCCAGGTGACACTGATCACTTGATTGCAGCAATAAATCATGAAGATTTTATTCCAAAAATGGTTTTAATTACACATAGTCATTTTGACCATACCGAAGGAATTCCTGCTATGTTAGAAGAATATGATTTGCCTGTGTTTGTTCATGAAAATGCAAAAGGCCGGCTGAATATTCCAGAAGAAAAAATTCATTATTTGAAAGATCTTGAGGAGATTTCGATTGGTAATCTCAAAGTTGATGTGATTTATACTCCTGGGCATATTGACGATGCGGTATGTTTCTATATAAAAAGCGAAAATTCTGAAGATGGAGTTGGGAAATTAATTACTGGTGACACAGTCTTTGTTGAAGGATGTGGGAGAGCAGATCTTGAAAATAGTAATGTAGAAGATTTGTATAAAAGTTTGGAGAAAATAAAAACAATGCCACTGGATACAATTATTTATCCTGGCCATAACTATGGTTCTTCGCCTACTTCAACTATTGGTAAAGAGCTAAAGAGAAATAAATATTTTCTTTGTAATGACTTTGAAGAATTCAAAAAGTTGAGACTTCCAAATAGCTAAGTTTTAGAGCGTATCAAATAATTGAGTAAATAAATCTGCAAGTTTTGAGAAATTTTCTGATGACGGATCGTTAGTCAAACTTTTAATT
>CAYNUR010000040.1:0-9209 GCA_964400435.1 uncultured Candidatus Peribacteria bacterium | reverse complement strand
TTTCAAGATTTTCCAATGTCAAACTAGATTCATTTTTATCGAGAAAATCTTCAATCTTTTCATTTACTCCGTACTTAACTATCTTATCAATATTTTTATATATTCTCACATTAATATCTTTTAAAAGTCTTTTTAAATTTCCAGAAAGAACTGAATCACCAGAGAAAAGCAAACTTACAATTGGAGCGACAGATTCATTGAATCCCATTTTTGCCAAGGCAACCGCAGCATACATTTTTACATCTTTGTGCTTTGTATTAACAAATTCATTACACAAATCACGTCGAGATCTAATTTCCAATTCACCTACAGCATATAAACCGAGCAGTATTTTTTCATGACAACCAGAATCCAAAAACTCATCAACTAGCTGAATTGACTTCTTTTTATATCTATCAATTCTACCAATCGCAATTGCAGCAAAAATCCTTGTTTGCGGAGATGAAAAATTCAGATATGGCTTAAGAATTTTTACAATCAATTCATTTTTATAATTACCCAAAGCCATAATTACATCATCACGCGTATCTCCTTTCTCATTTCTCAAAATTTCCAACAAAAACTCCAAATTTGAGACACTACTAATAAATGAAAGTAACTCCAAAACCTTTGCTCTAATATTTCTCCTTGTTTCATTTTTATATAATGCTTTTAAAGCTTGAACCACAATATATTTCTGATAAAGATTTTTTCTACTAACCTGACGTAAAGAACTGAATTTAAACAACGACTCAACTGCATTCAACCTTATAGCTGAATTTCTATGTCCCAAACATTTTACAATTGCATCTAAAGAATCAACTTCATGTAATTCTCCTAAAGCATTTAAGATTCTAACTTTTATAGAAATAGATTCTTTCATGTCCAATAAAACATCCTCTAGAACTTTATTAGTCTTTTTATGTCCCTTTTGCGCAAGAATATCAATTGCATTAAATCTTACAATTTTCTCTTTAGAATTTAATAAATCAATTATTGCAGAATCTGTATATTTATCACGTTGAACGTATGCAATATAAATCATAAACAAAGCAGAAATAATCATCATTAAATTTACGACAAAAACCAACCCTTCTCCTGAAAAAAAGACCTGCATCAAAATAACGCCAACCGTACCAATCAAGGCACCGATCGGTCGGACAATTCCCTCAAGCAGCTCTCTAATATGTTCGCGATATTCTTCACCAATTGCATAATAAGCACTGTGATAAGCATTAGTATGAATAATTGAACTGATAGTAAAATTGTTTTTCGCCAAAACAGCAGTTTTAAAGCTAAAAGAAAACATCAAACCAATTAAACTTAACAAAGTAAGAATTGGATGAAGCAACATACTACCAATAACTCCGAGTGAATTAATTAAGCGACTTCCAACAAATAACTGGACTAATAAAGCCGAAACACTAAAAAAGATAAACAAAGCCCCAAGATCATGAACAAAAGCATGTTCAAAGCCGCTTCCAGCTTCCAATACTACATCTGAAACATTATTGTAAATCGCAATAGTGTACTGAAATTCCAGCAAATTAAATAACAACCATTGAAATAATACAATGAGAACAAGACCTTGAACAAAAACTCTATGCTCATTTTTAAAGTCTTCACTTTTTACCTTTTTAAGCAAAGTTAAAAAACCCAACTTTTTTCGTTCCTTATGATGATTTTCCTCACCTTCCATTGCAGAAATCTTCTTCACAATATTCCCCTGAATAAACAGACAGGGAACAATTAAGAATAACGCCCCAATCCAAAGATAAATAAAATTATAAACGGCAATTTCACTAGAAAGAAAAACAATCAAAACACCAGCAATAATACCACCAATAGTTTCTGCCCCCTCGATCAAAGGAAAAGTACGTTCGCTTTCAACAGGAGTAAATAATTCTTCAATAAAGCCATTGACCAATATTTTAAAATGAACCATTAAAAATGCCTCAACAAAAAGCAAAACTCCAAAAAACAACATCCCTGAAGTATCCAAAAAACTCAAAGCTAAAAAGAGCAATAAACCTGAAGCAAAAATCATACCTAAGAAAATATTTTCTCTACGCATCCAATCCAAACAAGTAGAAAAGAAAAAACTACCTAGTATTGTAAAACCAGCATTAACAACAAATAGTAACGGAAGATTTTTTACACCAAAATCACTCAAAAAAATTGTAACAATAACAGTCCAAGCAATTACAAATGCAAGCTTATAAAATAGCTTTATTGCAGAAGAAAGGATGATTTTCGGCCATTCACTTCTTTGAACATTAAATATTTTATTTATCAATGAAATCTGGCGTATGTTTTCGAACATTTTCTTTTTGTTTTTATTTCTATCTATTATACAATAGAATCCCAGGTTTTTCAAGGAAACAAGCGGAATTCTTCTAACAACAAATATCGAATGCGAAAATTATTCAAACCCATAAATGCAGGCACTGCAAGCGCCCTAATATCACTAACTTCATTACTTAGCTACGCCATTGGTTTATTGAGAGATAGAATAATTGCTGTAAATTTTGGTACCACAAGTAGTACAGATGCATATAATGCGTCATTTCTAATTCCTGACATTCTATTTAATTTATTTATCGCAGGAGCGCTTTCAGCAGCATTTTTACCTGTCTTTTCAGCATATTTAGGAAAAGATAAAAAAGAGGCATTCAAAGTTGCAAATACTATGCTCACATCTGCCACACTGGTTATTACAATATTGGCAAGCGTGGCATATATATTTATGCCACAAATTGTCCCCACAATTTTTCCAGAATCTAGCCCAGAGATGCAAAAAGAAATAGTAAATCTTACAAGAATACTACTACCATCAGCTATACTTTTCGCAATTAGCAATACGATCGGAAATATTCTTATGAGCTATAAACATTTTGTAGCTTATGCGATTTCACCAATTCTTTATAATTTGGGAATTATATTAGGCGTAACATTCTTGAATGAACCATTGGGGATCAAATCAGCAGGAATCGGAGTATTAATTGGTGCTGGCTTACACGCAATCATTAGGATTATCGACCTCTCAATCACTGAGTATAAATACAAACCACAATTAAAAGTTAAACATCCAGGGTTTAAAAAAATCCTAAAATTGATGCTACCAAAATCTTTAAGTTTAATCGCTTGGCAAGTAAACCTCTATATCTTCGCACTGATTGGAATAAGACTTATCGAAGGTGGATTTGCAGCATTTAATTATGCACGAAATATTCAAAGTTTCGCAGTAAGCCTTTTTGGAATAGCATTTGCCACAGCAATTTTTCCATTTTTAACAACGAGTGCAAGTAATGGCGATAAAGAAAAATTCACCCATTACATTCAAAAAACTATGCAGAGAATACTTTTCTTTACAGTTCCAGCAATGGTAGGACTAATGCTATTAAGTTCTGAAGTTATAAGTATAATACTTAGTGGGGGAGTATTCGATGAAAACTCAATAAAATTAACAGCCCCAATACTTCTTTTCTTTGCAATTTCCATTCCATTTGAAAGCTTAGTACACATTCTAGCTAGAGGATTCTATGCTTATCAAAACACAGTTATTCCAATGAGTATAAACTTAATTGCCATGACTACAATTGGCTTAATAACTTACTTTGTAGCTCCAATATATGGTATAAAGTGGTTCTCAATTGGATTCTCAATCGGTTTAATCTTACAAGTTATACTTTTGTTATTTGCCTTAAGAAGAAAATTAGAAAATTTTAATTACAAGGAGTTCACTAGCAGTACAGGAAAAATTTTCATCTCATCAATAATTATGGCAGCACTAGTAATAATATCTAAACCAATATCAAATTTCATAAACCCAAAAGTCGCTACAGTAATTATTATTTCGATCGGTGGAGGAGTATACTTTTTATCAGCTTATTTATTAAAATCACCCGAACTATCAAGCGTAAACTACATAATAGCAAGAATATTAAAGAAAAAAACAAATGAAAAAACATTACAATAAAATCCTCATAACACTATTAGCTTTAATAATCCTATTAAGCTCAATCATTTTCATAGGACCAAAATTTAAATCAAAATATGAAATCTGGAAAATTGAGATGCAAAATAGAGAGACAATGAATTTAATTTCAGAAACAGCAAAAGATTTAGAAAATGAAGAATTAAATACCAGTAATTATAAGTTTGAAGATGAATTATACTTAGAACAGAACGAAGAAATATCTTTAGACAATTCATCATCAAATAGAGAAGAAAAAGAAATACCAATTCCTACCCAAAAATATCTTGATGTACAGTTCATCTGCCAGGCCCCCCTCCAAACAGAGGCAAACTGGGTTTTTCACGAAGAAAGTTGTGAAGAAGCTGCACTATTAATGGCCTACAACTATGAAATGGGAATAGAAGTCTCAAAAGAAGAAGCCAATGAAATAATTCTTGATATGATTGAATGGCAAAACGAAAACTTTGGTGGACACTTTGACATTTATGCTGATCAATTAAAAGAGTTTGCAGTAGGCTATTACAATCTCAAAAATGAACAAATAAAAGTAATCAAAAATGCCACAATCGAAGAAATAAAAAAAGAAATTACAAGTGGTCATCCTGTTGTAGTACCAATTACAGGAGAACTATTAAAAAACCCATACTATCCATACCCTGGATACCATATGCTAACAGTAACTGGATTCACTGAAGATAGAATTATCACAAACGATAACGGAACTAGACACGGCGAAGACTTTAGTTACGACATTGATGTTTTTGAAAAAGCAATGAAAGATACTGGAGGAGATATCTTAATTTTAGAACTATAAATCTTCTCCTACCAAAAATTATAATAACCACAATATAGTAAATCTTGACCTATTTTATCTACGTAATAAGTATCAAACTCACTTATTAAATTAATACCCGCTACGCCTTTTCCCCCAATTACCGATTTAGAATTCTCTCCTCCTAAAATCTTTGGAGCAATGTAAAAACATACTTCATCAATCAATTCATTATCATTTTGAAATTGATCATAAAATGAACCGTGAACACCTGAACCACCTTCAACAAAAACACTTTGCACTCCGAATTCCTGAAGTAGAAATTCGAGCAATGTCCTAATATCAACTCGATCTTCACCGAAACTTTTAAATTTAATATTATTATTCTCAAATTTCAATTTATTATCCTGAGAAGCTTTATCTGTTGTCGCAATAAAAACACTTTCATCACGAAAAACATTTTTCCCCAAATCAAGATCTAAATCTTTATCAATAATAACTCTTAGCAAATCTTTATTAGAAAACTTACCATGGGTAGCCAATTCGCAATCATCACTTTTCACAGTACCAGAACCAATAATAACAGCATCAAACTTACTCCGTCTTAATCGTGAATCCATTCTTGCCTCTTTACTTGTTATCCACTTAGATTCACCAAAATCAGTGGCAATCTTACCGTCCAGACTTACTCCAGCTTTTAAACATACAAAAGGTAAACCAACCTTCATAGTCTTTAAAAAAGGTTGATTCAAACTTCGAGCTTCTAACTCAACCTCATTTCCAACATCAGCAACAAAAACATCCATACCTGCATTCTGAAGAATATTCACTCCTAAACCATTAACTTTAGGATTAGGATCTAACATAGCTATAAAAACAGACTTAAATCCAGCTTTAACTAACACCTCAGCACAAGCCCCAGTTTTACCTACATGAGAACAAGGTTCCAAAGTAACATAAATCTCCAAACCATTATAAAAACCCGAAGAAAAATCATCCCAAACCCTACCTATAGATTCAGCATAGTCCTTCATTGCACTTATTTCTGCATGGTCATCACCAGCCTTAGCATGAAAACCTTTCCCAATAATTTTTCCATCTTTTACAATTACTGCACCAACAACAGGATTAGGAGAAGTAAAACCAATACCTTCCTCAGCTAAATCAAAAGCTTTATTAAAAAAATCTTCAACCATTACTAAACATTATCTAACATATGTCCCATTTTCTCTTTTTTAATCTTAAGATAGCCCTTATTTCTCTCATGCGGTTCAACTTCTATGGCAACACGTTCAACTACCTCCATCCCATAGCCATCCAAACCAACAATTTTCTTAGGATTATTTGTCATTAACTTTATTTTTTTTAAACCCAGATCAGCAAGAATTTGAGCACCAATTCCATATTCTCTCAAATCCACACCAAGTCCCAATTTTTTATTCGCCTCAATAGTGTCATACCCTTCATTTTGTAAAGCATAAGCCTTAACTTTATTAATTAAACCAATTCCTCTTCCTTCTTGCCTCATGTACAAAAGTACACCATTTCCAACTTCAGATATTTTTCTCAACGCAGCATCTAGTTGCTCTCTACAATCACACTTTAATGAGTGAAAAACCTCCGAAGTTATGCATTCACTATGAACTCTAACCAAGTGTGCATTATCATCAGAAACATCACCTTTAACAAACGCAATATGCTCTTTATTATCTATCGAACTCTTGTAAATACGCATTTCAAAATCACCATAATCAGTTGGCAAAGCAGTCTTAGCCATTAATTTAACCATTTTTTCAGTCTTTCTTCTATACTCAATAAGATCTCGGATAGTAATAATTACAAGAGAATGCTTATCAGCAAACTTCATAAGCTCATCTTTTCTCATCATTTCTCCATCTTCACGTGCAATCTCGCAAAGCACACCAACCGGTGGCAAACCAGCCATTCTAGCCAAGTCAACTGCAGCCTCTGTATGACCAGCTCTAACTAAAACTCCTCCATTTTTTGCTCTTAAAGGAAACAAATGTCCTGGTCTAACAAAGTCTTCAGAAACTGAGGTATAATCAGCAATAGCCTTAATAGTTTTTGATCTATCAGACGCAGAAATTCCGGTAGTTGTTCCATGAGTATAATCAACAGAAACTGTAAAATTACACTTGTGTGATTCATTATTTCTTTGGACCATAGGATCAAAAGAAAGACGATCAGCAATGTCTCTTTCAACAGGTACACAAATCAAACCACGCCCCTGAGTCGCCATAAAGTTAACATCATCTGGCGTAATCATTGAAGCAGCCATAACAAGATCACCTTCATTTTCACGATCTTCATCATCAAGGACAACAATCATTTTCCCATTTGCAATTGCTTCAACGGCTTCTTCAATTTTATTAAATCTAGACATAAATAATTTTTATCAGGAATACATTAAAGTACATTTTTCAAAATAAAACAAGTGACAAAAATTATAATTTCAGATGAATATATTCGAACTAACCAAGAAGAAATCTAACTACCCATTCATTTACATTTATAAAAAACACAAATTTAATAAAAATCAAATATGATTACAGTACAGATAAAAATATTGCTAGAAAATAAAAATTTATTCTTGGATGGAAATTTAGATTAAAACATAAAAAATCTGCGATAAGTGTATTGAAATACGTGTTCGCAGATTTTTTATGTTTTAAATCAAAGATGTCCCAAGAATAAATTTTAAACTTGGAATCTGATGAAAGATTCAATAACAGCTCCAGCTTCATCTACTAGCTCTTCAATAGTTTTATCTGGATTTTTCACAAAAGCTTGTTTCAATAAAGCATTTTCTTCTCGAAATTTCTTCTCTTTACCAATCATAATCTTCTCCATAATTTCAGCTGGTTTCCCTTCATTAGTTAACTGTTCAGTCCATATTTCTTTTTCCTTCGCCACTAAATCATCAGAGATTTCATCTGGTGAAAGTACAGCAGGGTTAGTTGCAGCTGCATGCATTGCAACCTCTTTAGCAACCTCGGAATCTCCTTTACTTAAAGAAACAACTACACCAATTTTACCATTCGAATGAACATAAGACCCTACATTATCGCTTACTATCAACTTCATTTCACCTACGCGAATGTTTTCACCAAGTCTAACAATTGCTTCTTTAACTACATCACTTTCTTTATCATCTTCTGTTAAATCTCCTGAAATCAATTTATCAGCTAGTTCTTCAGCTACTTCTAGAAACTCATTACTTTTAGCAACAAAATCAGTCTCGCAGAGTAATTTTAAAATAGCAGTTTTACCATTTTCAGTTTTTACAAATACAGCACCATTTTCAGTCTCATTATCAGCTCTTTTCGCTGCTTTAGCCGCACCACTTTTTCTTAAAACCTCCACAGCCTTATCATAATCACCACCACCTTCTTCCAAAGCTTTCTTACACATAGTCATCGAAATACCTGTGGCATCACGAAGCTTCTTAATGTCTTCTATTGAAACACCCATAATAATATAAGGTTAATATCTAATTAAATTTGAAGATTTATTTTCCACCTTTCCCAATTGTTTCCTCAATCTTACCAAGAACCCATTTCAAAGATTTTATTGAGTCATCATTTGCAGGGATTGGATAATCAACCAATAGAGGATTAGCATTAGTATCTACTAATGCAACAACTGGTATACCTAGCTTTCTTGCCTCTTTAACTACAGTCTCATCCCTTACAACATCAACAACAAAAACAACATCAGGAGTATCAACTAAGTCTTGTACACCACCTAAAGCAGTTTCCAATTTTTCAATATCTTTTCTCAACTTTGAAGCTTCCTTTTTTGTATACTTTTCAAATTCACCAGATTTTTCTTGCTCTTTCAAATCTCTAAAGTATTTGATTCTATTCTTAATAGTTGAAAAATTTGTTAATAAACCTGGCAACCATTTTGAAACAACATATGGCATTCTGCATACTTGTGCAGATGCTTCCACGATCTTAACAGATTGTGGTTTTGTACTTACAAATAAAATTCTCTTACCTTCTCCTGCTGTTTTTTTCAAAAAAGCTAGAGCTTCATTCAACATCTCTAAAGTGTATTCAAGATTAATAACGTGAACACCGTTCTGTTTTCCATAAATATACTTTTTCATTTTAGGGTTCCATTTTTGCACCCTGTGCCCTACGTGAACCGCAGCAGCAAACATATCTTTGTAATCTTTTGTCGCCATATTTATTACTTGAAATAAGGAAATATCAGCGTTAATCTAATAAAAACCTTCATTAAATGCAAGCTAAAAACACTTAATAATGAATGATTTAAAAAATTTACGAGTAAAAATTGATGAAGTAGATTCAAAAATAAGTGAGCTACTTGATGAACGAATGAAAATAGTTTCCGAAATTAAAAAAGTCAAAAAAAACCTTGGTAAAGCTACAATAGACAAAAGTAGAGAAGAAAAAATATTAAAAAAACACAAAGAAAAACATAAAGTTGAAG
>CAYNUR010000039.1:0-9383 GCA_964400435.1 uncultured Candidatus Peribacteria bacterium | reverse complement strand
AACTATTATTGATAGCATTGGTTGTTGTGTCTACTGCGCTACTGGCAGCTTGCTCAAGTGGTGCAAATGGAGATGTTGCTGTTGCTTCTGGGGAAATTGAAGTTGTTGGAAGTGCTTCTCATGATTGGGGAGAATTCAATATTATGGGAGGAGATGTAGAAAAAACATTTACTTTTAAGAATGTGGGTGAGGATGCTTTGTTGGTAAAAACTGCGACTACCTCGTGTATGTGTACTACTGCTGAAGTCATTTTGTTTTCAGGTGAAAAGTCACCTAAGTTTGGAATGAGTGGGAATGAAATGTGGAATGAAGCTGTGGAGCCTGGGGAAGAGTTTGAAGTGTCCGTGGTTTATGATCCGCTGGCACATGGTCCAACTGCTACAGGTCCGATTATGAGGACCGTGAGTCTTGAAACCAGCGATGGAACGACTGAACTTACTGTTCAAGGAAATGTTCTGTCTGAAGAAGAATTTAACCAAAGAAGTTAATGAAAAAGTTAAAATTGCTTGTTCTTTTACTTGGTTTGACCGCATTGTTAGTTGGTTGTAGCCAGGTGGAAGATGAAACCGTTTCTAAGACTGTGAGTGAAGATATGAACGATGTGTTTGAGTTTGATGAGATTGAATATGACTTTGGTGTGATAAAGCAGTCAGGTGGCATAGTCTCATATGAGTTTCCATTCACCTATAATGGAGAGGAAGCTATAAAAATAACTGCAGTGCCAGCAAGTTGTGCTTGTACCAGTGGTGAAGTTGATAAGGATGAATATCAGCCTGGAGAAAGTGGTGTTTTGACAGTTTTCTTTAATCCGAATCTTCATGCTGAGCCGAAGGGTAGGTTCTATAAAACTGTTTCTTTAGTGACTGAACCTGCTTTGGAGGAGATGCCAGAGGTAAAGGTTTGGCAAGAAATCGATTTGGATTTGGGTGAGGAGTTTTTTAAGTTGAGCATGGATAATGGTGATGATGGAGTTCATGCAAGTACTGTCGCTCATGACGCTAGCGTCGCTAAGATTCCTGCTGGAGAGGTGAAAGAATTTTCGATTGGAGTGAAGGAGCTGCAGTCTGAGGTGGATGATGGTCAGGAATACTTGTATTGGACTTATGATGGAACGGTGCCTGGACCATTTATGAGGGTCAAGGATGGTGATGATGTGAAAATCACCTTGAAAAATGAAGAGGGAAATCTTCACCCTCATACGATTGACCTGCATGCCGTGAATGGGCCTGGAGGTGGAGCGGCAGTGACTGAAGTTCATCCTGGAGAAGAAAAATCGTTTATGTTTAAGGCTTTGAATCCTGGGGTGTATGTCTATCATTGTGCGACACCCGAAGTTGCTGAGCATATGGCTAACGGAATGTATGGGTTGATTGTTGTCGAGCCTGAAGAAGGATATCCGGAAGTTGATAAAGAGTTTTATGTGATGCAGGGGGAAATATATTCCATTTTGGAGCGAGGTGAGGCAGGACATACGCAGTTATCGGGCCTGAAGCTTGAAGAGGAGGATCCAGAGTATATTGTATTCAATGGTCGAAAGAATTCTTTGACTGGGGACAATGCTTTGGAGGCTGAAGTTGGTGATCGAGTGAGGATATTTGTTGGAAATGGTGGAGTTGCTAAGGTCTCGAACTTTCATGTGATTGGTGAGATTTTTGATAACGTTTATCCAGAAGGTGGAACTCCAATTCAGCATGATATTCAGACAACGGTTGTGCCAGCTGGTGGAGCTACCATTGTGGAGTTCACTGTGGATGTGCCAGGTGTGTATAAATTAGTTGATCATGCTTTGGCGAGGTTGCCCAAGGGGGCGCTTGCGGAGCTTGTGGTTACTGGACCTGAAAAACCAGAAATATTTAAATCTTTAAACTAAATGTTATGAATCAAATGAAATTTAAAGCTGTATTGGATACGTCCTATTCTCAAGCCGTAGACATGGTTAGGGAGGCATTGGCTGAAAGTGGTTTCGGGGTGATTACGGAAATCAATGTGACGGAGACCTTGAGGAAGAAGCTGGAGGTTGAAGATTTTAAGGACTACATTATTTTGGGAGCTTGTAATCCTAAAATGGCTTATCAAGCACTACAGGCAAATGATGATGTCGGATTACTTTTGCCATGTAATGTTGTTGTTTACGGAGGAGAGGATGTGGCGATAGTTTCTTCTATTAGACCTTCGCATATGTTGAGCCTAATTGGAGATAAGCATGTTTGTGCGGTTGGGGAGGAGGTAGATAAGTTGATGGAAGCGGTTTTTGATAAACTAAACAAATAACTTTTAACTCTTTTTAACTACAAATAAATGTCAAAAAAAAATCTAAATCAAAAAACGCTATATATAGAAGGGATGCACTGTGCGGCATGCGAGATTTTGATGGAGAAGGAACTTCTAAAAATCGAGGGGGTGGAATTTGCTGATGTGTCTATGAGTAGTCATAGTGCGATAATTTATTTTCAGCCAGGGACAAAGATAAATTTGAAGAAGCTTAACGTAAAGATCAAAAAATTGGACTATAAGCTTAAGAAAGAACCAATTGAAAAACCAAAACCACAGTTTTTCAAGAGCTTAATTGTGGCAGTTTTAGTATTAGTGGTCTTTCTGCTCTTTGAGAAACTTCAGTTGGGAAAGTACATTAATTATGATAAGAATCTGAGTTTTATTTCGGCGTTTGTTTTGGGGTTGGTGGCTAGTGTTTCGAGCTGTGCGGCTTTGATTGGAGGAGTTTTGCTTTCTGTGTCTAAGCATTGGAAGAAAAATCCTGTGCGGTCACATTTTATGTTTCACCTTTCGCGCCTGGCCTCTTTCTTTGTTCTTGGAGGAGTGCTTGGTGCTGTGGGGGCGGTGATTAAATTTGATGGGCTGTTTTTGACTTCGATGCTGGTGATTTTGGTGTCGGTGGTGATGTTAGTGATTGCACTTCAGATGCTGGAATTTGAGTTTGTACAGAAAATCAGACTAGCCTTGCCAAAATCCTGGAGCAGCCAAATTGCTGAAAAAAGTGAACGTGGGAGTTCGTCTTATATTGTTGGGGCACTGACTTTCTTTCTGCCGTGTGGCTTTACATTGATCGCACAGGGGGCGGCTTTGGCTTCGGGATCGTTTGGAGATGGGGCAGCGATTATGTTGGCCTTTGCGTATGGAACATTGCCAGCTTTGTTGATTATAAGTCTCACTAGCGTTCAGTTTGGAAGAAAACCGCATTTGAGCTTGGTGTTTAACCAGGTTGTTGGATTCATCCTGATCTTTTTTGCAGTTTACAATATCAATAGCCAGATGAATGTGCTTGGGTTGCCGAGCTTGTCGGATCTTCAGTCAAGTAATGGAGGAGGGGAAAATGTGGAAATTAATAACTCCTATCAGGAAATTGAAGGGGAGCAGGTGATTCAGCTAGTGGCGAGTGAATTTGAATATTACCTTGTTGGCGATAGTGAGTTTAAAGCGGGGGTGCCAACGAAATTGGTGGTGGATAACCAAGGAGCTTATGGTTGTGCAGCGGCATTGAGTGTTTTTGGACTGACTGATAATTATACTCTTCTAGAACAGGGTGAAAACGTGATCGACTTGGGTAAACCGAAGAGAGGAAGTTATAAGATCACTTGTTCGATGGGGATGGTGAGTCCAGTAACTGTTATATTTAAATCTTAATTTTTAGAACTATGAAAAAAGCAAAATATTCAATTGTGGGTATGCACTGTGCGTCCTGCAAACGGCTGATCGAAAGCCAGCTCAATGATCATGAGGGTATCAAAAAGGCAAATATCAACTATTCTACTGAGCAATTACACGTGCAGTATGATGAAGAGAGTTTGGATTTTGAGAAACTGGCTGGGCTGGTGTCTGGTGCTGGGAATTACAAACTAGTTAAAGATGAAAGTGAGAGAAAAGACGCAAAGATGAAGGAGTATAAGGTTTTGAAAAAACGTTTGATAGTAACTGGTATTGGGTTGACGCCTTTTGTCATAATGATGGGGATGATGATACTGGATGCAATGGGTGTCATGAAAATTATGCATGCTCCTTTGGGGATGGTTGAACTATTTGGGTCAGAAATGAATGTTTTCTTCATCGTACAATTCTTGTTTGCGTCGGTGATACTTTTCTATGGTGGGCGTGGCTTTTATGTTGGAGCGTTTAATGCGCTGAAATCCAAAAGTTCAAATATGGATACTTTGGTGGCACTAGGGACGACAACGGCGTGGGCTTTTTCTACGGTGGTGACATTTTTTCCTAGTATCTTCGCAGATGTGCAACAGGACGTCTTTTTTGAGGCAGCAGCATTTATCGTATTCTTTATTTTGCTGGGTCGATTTTTTGAAGCGAAAGCTAAGTCTCAGGCTAATGATGCTATCAAGAAACTTTTCCAACTTCAGGCCAAGGAGGCTACTGTTTTGGTTGGTGGTAAGGAGGTTAAAAAGAGTATTGAGACTATCAAGGTTGGGGATATAGTGGTGGTGCGGCCTGGTGAGAAGATTGCGCTTGATGGGGTTATTACGGATGGTTCAGCTTCGATCGATGAATCTGCAGTGACAGGAGAGTCGATTCCAGTGGAGAAGTCTGAGGGTGACGATGTGATTGGAGCGACAGTGAATAAAACTGGTTCATTTAAATTTGAGGTTACAAAGGCGCAGGAAGAGACCCTTCTCTCGCAGATTATTAAGATGGTAGAAGAAGCGCAGGGGACGCAGGCGCCGATTCAGAAATTGGCGGATAAGATTTCAGGAGTTTTTGTGCCTATTGTGATTTTGATTGCGATTTTGGGATTTGTATTTTGGTTCTTTGTGGCTCAAGGAATGGGCATTGATTTGCCGGGGAGTGAGCTTTCAACAGGGCTTTATATTGCGACGGCAATTTTGATTATTGCTTGTCCGTGTGCGTTGGGATTGGCGACGCCGACAGCTGTGATGGTTGGTACTGGAAAGGCAGCTAAGAAAGGAATTTTGATTAAAAATGCAGAATCACTTGAGCATGCTCACAAGATTGAGGCGATTGTTTTTGATAAAACAGGTACCTTAACTGAAGGGAAACCGGTTGTAGATGAAATTATTTCGGAATCAGGTAAGGAAGAGGAGTATTTGAAAATTGCGGCAGCGCTGGAGCATCTTTCGGAGCATCCACTTTCAGAAGCGATTAATAATAAAGCTGAAGAGGAAATATTAGATTATGGAAAAATTCAGGTGGATGACTTTGTGTTGGAGGAAGGGATGGGAGTAAAAGGAAAAATCGACGGGAAAGAAATTGTGATCGGAAATGCGAAGTTGATGGAGAAATACAAAGTGAAGAGGGATAAATCTTTGAATGAGAAAGAGAGTAAATTGCATTCGGAAGGTAAAACCGTTGTGGCAATGGGAATCGATGGAAAGGAAGTGGCGCTGTTTGCGATTTTTGATAAACCAAAAAAAGAGGCTGGTAAGGCGATTGCAGCGCTTCATAAAAAGGGCATTCAAGTGGTGATGCTAACGGGCGATCACAAGGATACGGCGCATTATGTGGCAAAGGAGCTTGGTATTGATCGGGTGATTGCTCAGGTTTTGCCAACGGAGAAGGCGATTGAGATTAAGAAATTGAAGAAAGAAGGACTTTTTGTAGCGATGGTTGGTGATGGAATTAATGACGCGCCGGCGCTTGCAGAGTCACATATTGGTATTGCAATGGGAACGGGGACTGATATTGCAAAAGAGGCTGGGGATATAGTTTTGGTACATGGAACAGTTGATAAGGTTGTGGAAGCGATTGAGGTGTCCAATAGGACTTTGTCGATTATCAAGCAAAATTTGGCCTGGGCCTTTGGATATAATATTATTGCTATTCCAATTGCGGCGGGGGTGCTTTATCCGTTCTTTGGGATCTTATTGTCGCCGATTATTGCAAGTGGTGCAATGGCGTTTAGTTCGGTTTCGGTAGTTTTGAATAGCTTGAGGTTGAAGAGGTAACAATATTTAAATCAAAAGTGATGGCTAATAAAAAGAAAAAAACTGGATTGAAAGTTAAAATGTTGATTTCGATATTCCTATTTGGAGTTTTTTTGACAGCGATATTTGTATCTCGAGCTCATGCAGAAAAGTACTTTTTGAGTGATTTAGAAGTTGCTGACGTTGAGATTGGGGGGATGGGGTATGACGAGGCAATGATTTTGTTAGATGGAGAATTTGAGAAGATTCTTAACAAGAAACTTGTGGTTGATTTTCAAAGCGATAGTTATGAAATCTCTGTAAGAGATTTAGGGCTTCAATTTGATACCTATGGGACTATTGAGAGGGCCTATGAGTTATCTTATGGTTCTACATTTTTTGATCATCTGCAATCGCGATATAGGGGGTGGAAAGATGGTATTAGTATTGATCCCTTATATGATTTTGATCAGTCTGTTATGGAGCAGTCTCTTTTGGCTTTGATTCCCGACATTAAAGATCCAGTTGAGGCCCGTGTTTTTGTTAATGATGAGGGATTGGTTGAGGTAGAGTCGCATTTAGATGGTTTGCGGGCTGATTTTGATTCTTTCAGTAATGAATTACTTGAAGGGGTTCCAGATTTAAACGTTCCTGATAGCTTGGAGCTTTTGGCTGAGGAGCTGGAAGTGAAGTATACGGAGGATAATGCGCTTGAGGATGCTTCTATATTGGAGGCTATATTGACTCAGGAAGTTATGTTTTTTGCGAATGGTGATTTGTATTTTGAAAAATCGACCAACGTTCTCCCTGAATGGGTGTCAATAAGACAGGGTGAAATTAGTTTTGATCAAATGGAAATAGAATCTTATGTTGAACGTGAAATTGTTTCTGAATTGAATAAAGAATCTTCTGATTTGACTATAGTTGCTTTACCTGATGAAGGGAGTAATTATGTTCAGACAGAAGGGGTAGTGAGAGATGGAGTGCAAGTTGATGTTGGTAAGACTGTAGAAGATTTTGTGAATAATTTTAATGATAATACTTTGAGTACGGAAGTTGTGATCGATATTCTTGAGGGAAAGGTGGTTAATGAAACTGATCAAGAGTTAGGAAAGATGGTTTTGCTGGGTAGAGGGAGGTCTAATTTTGAGGGGTCTCCAGAAGGAAGAGATTTTAATATTCGTAAGGGGTTGAATGAGAAATTTAATAATATCCTTTTGGCTCCAGCGGAAACTTTTTCTTATAATTCATTTTTAGGTCCTGTTACTTATTCGGCTGGCTGGAAGGCCTCTTTAGCTATTTTTGGTGGGCGTGATTTAGTACCTGTACCAGGTGGTGGGTTATGTCAGGTTTCGACGACTGCCTATAGGGCAATAGTGAATTCTGGATTGGATTTGGTGCAAAAGTCTAATCATAGTTTGTATGTTCACTATTACAAAAAGTATGGTGATGGCTTGGATGCTGCTATTTTTCCAGGAGTAAAGGATTTACAGTTTGTGAATGATACACCTGGGTATTTGTTGATTCAGGCTTATGATGATGGCGATGATGGATATGTTGAACTGTATGGTACTCCTGATGGAAGAGACGTTGAACTCCTAGGCCCTTTTTATTCCAACAATGTTCCTGATGAATTGAAAGGAACAATTAGTCCTGCTTGGAATCAGATTATTTGGATCCAGAGAATTACTAGGTCGGATGGATCTGTTGAGGAGAATAAATTGGTTTCTACTTATAGGACTGCCCCTAGATAATATTTGTTAATGTATGTTTGTTTTTTTTGAGAAAAATTTTGTTGTTTTGATTGCTTTGGTTGTTCTCTATGTCGTCGAGTGTGTTTTTCCTTATTTTGATACAAGGAATGGAAAAACTAAGCATGCCCTTAGAAATGGTAGTTTGGTTGTTGTTAATGCTGTCTTGATTAATTTGTTGTTTGTTCCTTTGATAGTTTGGTCCACAAGTAGTTCATGGGGAGTTTTTTCGATGTTTTCATTGTCTTGGCAGCTAGAGTTACTAGGAACTATTTTACTTATTGATTTGCTGGCTTATTTTTTGCATGTGATGTTTCATAAGGTTCCCTTTTTATGGCGATTCCATAGGGTGCATCATTCTGATACGAAAATGGATGTGACTTCTGGAGGGCGTTTTCATATTGGAGAGCATATGATTAGTTTGAGTTTTAGGTCTGGACTATATGCTCTTTTTTCTATGAAATTGGAGTTTATTCTAATTTATGAAACTATTTTTATAGTAAATGTTCTTTTTCACCATTCAAATATTTCTATTTCTGAGCCTTTAGATAGAATATATCGAATCTTTTTTACCTCTCCGAATATGCATAAGGTGCATCATTCTAATAAGCAGCTAGAGACTGATTCAAATTATACAAGTCTCTTTTCGTTTTGGGATCGGCTTTTTAGGACTTATAGAATGGTTAAGAATCCCAAGGACATTGTGTATGGAATAAAAGGATTAGAGGAACGGCAATCTGTATTGGAAATGCTGAAGACGCCTTTTGATTTAAAATAAACTAAAGTAATTACTAAATGAGTAATTCTCACCATCATCATCACAATCACTCGACCAGTAACGTTAAAATTGCTTTCTTTCTTAACCTTGTATTCACTTTGTTGGAGATAGTGGGAGGTATTCTTTTCAATAGTTTGGCAATTTTGTCTGATGCCTTACATGATTTTGGTGATTCCCTGTCTTTGGGGCTCTCTTGGTATTTCGAAAAAATTTCAAAGAAAGGAAGAACAAGTCGGTTCTCCTATGGCTATAAACGGTTTTCTTTGTTAGCTGCTGTGATTAATAGTGTTATTTTGATTGGAGGAGGACTGTTTGTCTTGAGCCAGGCTGTGGAGAGATTAATGAGCCCTGAGCACTCAAATGCTCAGGGTATGTTGGCTTTTGCTTTGTTGGGGATACTAGTTAATGGAGTGGCTGTTTGGCGAGTTTCAAAGGGGAAAAAGCTAAATGAAAAAGTAGTAATGTGGCATTTGTTGGAGGATGTGATTGGGTGGGTGGCAGTGTTGATTGTCAGTTTGGTTATGATTTTTTGGGATTTGCATATACTAGATCCAATACTTTCTATTGTTATCACTTTGTTTGTGTTATGGAATGCGGTTAAGTATTTGAAAAAGTCTTCAAGTGTTTTCTTGCAAGCTGTGCCTGATGAATTTGTTCTTGAAGAGTTTGAAAATTTAGTTAAAAAATTAAATTATGTTGTCGGTGTACATGATGTTCATGTTTGGAGTTTAGATGGTGACAATAACGTGTTTTCAGGGCATGTGGTGATTGATCCGAAGCTGTCTTTTAAAGAGATGTTAAAAGTGAAGTGTGATGTAAGAAAGATGTTGAAGGAAAAAGGGATAGATCATGTAACTCTTGAGATTGAAGCTAAGGGAGAATCATGTGGTTTTGAGGAATGTTAAATTTCTAAGCTTGCCTTGATATTTTGTCCTGACAGGCATAACATATAAATGGTTAATTATATAT
>CAYNUR010000038.1:0-9667 GCA_964400435.1 uncultured Candidatus Peribacteria bacterium | reverse complement strand
ATTAAAAGGTGAGTAAAAATATGTGCAAATATTGAGAAAATTAGTCCATTTTTCAAATATACATAACCATAAATCACCCCTGCAATAAAATTAGCCAAAAGAATAAAGCTAGCTAATGGAAAAGTCAAATCTCCCGCCGCAAGGACAGCAATTGGAAAATGAAGCAAAGCAAATATTAATGAAGAAAGTAGAATTGATAGTACCAGTATTAAATTACGTTTTTTTAAAATTTTTAATCCACCCCAGACAATAAATGTCATAATCCCAAAACGCACAATAATCTCTTCTGTAAAACCTCCATAAAATAGTCTTGTTAATGGATGAAGACTATTCGCATCAGAAAATTCAACAAAACTATTTGGCAGATAGTTCCTAAAAACAAGATCAAGTAAAACAATCACGATTCCCGCAAGAATACCTAGTAATGAAGATTTAATAAAACCATCTTTAGCGATTTTTGAATTTTCAGGCAGGATCTTAAGCTCAACTTTTTTATAAAGAAAAAAACCTAGTATCGTAGAAATAATAAATAGAATACTAGGATTCACTAGTAATAAATAGGGAAGATTCTTTTGATTAATTTCCGGAGGTAAATCCTTAAGAATTACATCTGGAAGAGAAATCTCAGAAAGTAGAAGTGAAAAAATTCCTAAAAAACCAAAAGCAAAGATTAAAAAAATAACAAATTTACTCTGCTTGTTTGATGGAATATTTTTCATAAATAGAATTAGAGTTAAGTGATAAGTCTAACAATCTCTTCTAACTATATATTGATTTTATAGTTAACAACCCAAGAAGTCTAAGGTATTAGCATAATGAGAGTAATATAATAATAAAACTTTAATAACAATTATTCATGGTTACAAATAATCACATATTAGTTATGTCTTCATTTTTATTAGCATTCGAAAGCTTAATTTTTCAATCCAAATTCTCATCCCAAGGGAATCAAAAGTTAAATAAAACATGGTTAACTAGACGAATGAGCTTAAATAAGTTATAATATCATGATATTTAACCAAACAAATAATATAATGCTCAAACTAAAAATCAAATTCAAATTTATACTCTTTTCAACAATCTTCGTAGCTTTATTCACCTCATCAGTGACTGTTTTTGCCGATACATGTTTTTGGACAAATACCGCTAATGATGATGACTGGTTCAACGGAGCTAACTGGGAGAATGGTAGTGGGTTCCCTTGCGCAGCTGTCGGAGGTGTACCAGATGCCGACGATGAAGCAAGATTTGATGGTGGGGGTGATGCTTTAGGAGTAGGTGCAAATAAAGACTTAACAATTCCAGAATCTGTAACAGACTTAAATGTTTTACAAGTTACACCAGATTATGACGCTATCCTAACTGCACCTTCCAATCTAGACATTGAAGCCAATTTATTCTTATTTGGTGGAGAATTTATTGCGCCAAGTGGAAATTTAAATATTGGAAGTTCCTTTAGTCTATTTAGTGGGGGATCTAACGGGGTATTTACTCATAACAACGGTACTGTAATTATTGATAACAATGGTTTAACTTCTGGTGGATTTAACACAAGTATAAGCCTTATTTTGACTTCAATTGATTTCTATGACTTAGTTATCAATAAAACTTCTTCAACAAGTACAGATGTAACAATTTCTGGAGGAAATATGACAGTTGAAAACTCCCTGACTCTATCTAGTGGTAGACTTCAATCTTCTGGAAATAGTTTAACTGTACTTGACGGTGCAACTGTAAATTGGGGAGAAGGAACAACTACTTCTGGTTTTCGAGGAGGTACAGCCGAAATTATTCTTGAATCAGATAACATCTCAGGAACATTGAATATCCCAGCATCTGGGGCATCAGCTGCAGTTACAGGATTGACCATAAATAATCCTGCATTAACTGTAAATACTAATGCAAGTGATATATATTTTGTTGAAGATTTTGAGCTTCAGCAAGGTTTATTTGACAATGCAGTAGATGCTGATTTAGAGTTTGGACCAAGTTCATCATTTCTTCAAACTGGGGGAACGTTTAGAACTGGTGAAAATACTACAATCTTCTTTGACAGTAGTGCCGTACATGAGCTAAATGATGCCAGTGGCTCAACAACTGCCGCAAATTTTATTGGTGAAACTGGGACTACATTGCAATTTGATGGAACATTTAGAATTGATGATGATTTTCCTGTGGATTCAGGACCTATATTTAATGGAACAGATCTAACTCTTTTAGATATAAACAGATCTTTATCTCTAGATTTGCAAGATGGGGTGTTTTTAGCACCTCCGCAAAGTGAATTCGAGGGAACAATAAATGTAGAAGCAGATTCAACCTTTACACATAATTCAGGCACATTGACTTTTAATGGTGGCTTTAATGGGACATTAAATTTTAGTCCTTCAGCAATTTTTTATAACGTAATTCTTGATAAAAATTCCTCAGCAAACTCACTTTCTACAGCAAATGATCCAATCATTATCGAAAACGACTTTACTATTACTAGTGGAATACTTCAAAAGAACTCATCAATAGGATTACTAGATGTTGATGGCGATTTATTGATTGATGCAAACGGAGAATTTAGATTTACCAGTAATGCTTCAATGTCCGTAGCAGGAAATTGGACGAACAACGGAATCTTCACGCCTGGTCAATCAACTGTAGATTTTGATGGAGGAACTCAAAGTATTAACGGGGATAATACTTTTTATAATATTATCAAAAATGTTTCTAGCGAATCGTCCCTAATTTTTGATTCGAACTCAACACAAACATTCTCAAACTCAATGGACTTTCAAGGTTCTAGCGATAACACGAGACTCTTATTAAGATCGAGTACTGAGGGAGAAAGAGCACAAATAGATGCGCCAGACAGTAATAGAATAATTGCTTGGCTAGATGTGAAAGACAATGAAAATATCGATGCGGTAGAAATCGATGCATCAGGAACAAACAGTCTAACTAATGGAAACAATATTGGATGGATTAATCTCGATATCCCACCATCTGTAGTTCCAGAATTCAGTACATATCTTTTCATATTAACAACAATGCTGGGGATCGGCATCATATACAGAAAAAATCTAATGCTAAAAGAGCTTGTATAGAATAAAGAAAGATCTAAAGTGTGGTGGGGCTTTCAAGACAGATATTGAACCATCTACCAAACGGTGTGATGCAATTATTTGTCAGGTTATAAAAGATTTGAAGAACTTTTTGTTCCTTCTGGAAAAATCAGAAATATAAAATCTCTGTGTATTAATATCTCAATAGAGCCATTTATTATACTCAGGAATGTCTTTCATATCTTCATAGAGCCAAACCATTCGATCCAGATACCAACTTTTCCCTATATAAGCTAGCGCTGTCCCAAAAATAGCTGGCCAAAGTAAAAGTTCTATAATTCCGTAAATTGCTAAAATCATACTAAGTGAGGATATTACATTTGTAATCCCTGGAACATACTTATGATGATCTGGAATTTTAATTTTATCTCTGTTTAAGTAAACACGTTCTCCAAGCACTGATTTAGATGCCCAATTTTTGGTCGATTTGGGTTTTTGAAAAACGGGATTTAGAAACATCCAAGCAATCGAAATAAATGCAGGAATCAAGCACCACCAATCAATCCATATCCTACTCCAAAAAGCAAAAATAATGATGGGTAAAACCGAATATCTTGTCCAAACACTCCAAGGGTTAGAATGTTTCATCCAATTTTCATCTGTAAGATGAAATGCTTTGGCAATTTTTCTTTCAAGAGTCATCGTTTTTTGTCATGACATAAATGGTGGGCCTGTTGCCAGTTACTTTGAACCACTAATTGATTCTATAGTTGAAAACCCGATAAGTCCAAAATATTTTAAATTGATCATAGCAAACAAAGGCATAAAGCCATCAATTAGAGCTAAAGAATTCTGTACAAAAAACGTCCAATACTAGCTAAATATTATTTAGATTTCACACTGGAAAACATAACCAGGAAGATTTTGAATCACTTCTATTAGATGTTGTTGATGTATTACTATTTAACATAAATTAAACAATACTTTAGAATATGGTCAAAACATCGTTAATCAAACTTCAAATGTTAGATGATCAAAAAGATTCAAGTGCAGGAGAAAATATATTTAATGTTGTAGAAGCTGCTAATAGTTCCTCGAATCAAGACAAGAACTCATCGGGTATGAATGATGGTCTGGGAGATTTTGTTAGATTCAATGAAGACTAGAATTAATTAATATTCACAAGATTCAAATATTGTATTTAAGCGTTTACCATTTTTGCACAAGATAATATTAACTTTTACATCCGTATCTATAAAACTTGTACTGCAAAAGTATTCCGAGTCAGAGTTAGTTTCAAACTGTCTTTCATCACATCCAATATTAGTTTGAAACAGTATTTGTTCACTTTGAAGAGAGTTATTTACAATAACTTCTAATTCAGCATATCCAGTTACATTGTAGGTTTTTGATTTATCATTTTGATCAATAATTTTTGATGTTTGAGGAATTAGTGATATCTCCGAAGAATGAATCAAATGACTTTTGCTAGAATCATTTTCAAGTAAATTAACCTCTACATAATAGTTGTCATAGGACAACATTGAATCATAACTTTTGTCTAAATCAATGCATTCAATTAAATTTCTACTATTAAATCTGTCAAAATTACATCCAATTTGAAAATAAATTTTCTCAGTTAGATTAGTAAGATCTTTAATAATAGATACATAGCCAAACAAACTAAAACCAAAAAATACAATATTCACACACAAAATAATCTTGAAAAGCCTAGAAGACTTTTGAATTTCATCTCTTACAGTATTGAAAGAAGTTGATACTTTTTTTAATACTGTTAAGAATTTCTTTTCAATATTTTTTGACTTTTTAATAACCACAATAGTTAATTATAAAATTCAGAATCATCATTAGAAAAAGTTTTTAACCACAGCGTAGTAATGAAATATACGCATCTACTCCTCCAGTTTTTTTGAGCTCTAAGCATTTTAACACCATCTTGCTCATAAATGACTACAAGCTTTAAGTCTAATAACTTTTTCCCATGTAAACCAAACTTTAATTTCTTGCTTGATTCATTCCCCCAAAACAATGGAGCATTCGGAGATATTAATTCTGCATCATAGCTTCTTTCCTTAATCCATATTAAAACAAAAATATCTGCCAAGTGTACACCAGGAGAACCAAATCCAGATCTATTATTTTTAATAATTTTAATAAAAGTAAAAAATGCCTTTAAGGGAGTCCATATAAGTACTAAAAATAAAGTAGAAAATAAAACCCAGGCAATATTGCTTAATACCCAATCTAGCATATGCTTTATAACTAATGAATTTTATGCCAATATATAAGTATGGATCATTTCATGTCAATTGAACGACTAACAAAAAATTGAATGACGTACGGAAAAAAGAACCAAAAAGAATTCGAGGAAATTTATAAGAAATTAAAACCACCAGAAAATTGTCCTGGCATAGCATGGAGAAAGGGTAATTCTGACGGAGATTTTGACCCAGAAATAATCCCGTTGGTAATCTCAGTCAACTCATTGGACTATTGTCACACTACAGGGAGTTGTGCTGGCCACACTCTAAAAGAAATTAAGGAAGAATTTAAAGGATGGATGATTGAAAGAGAATATAGAATAACACTCACAATACATGTGAGATGGGAATATATTCAGATTTTCAGTGAAATGGTTAGAGAGATGTCTGTAGCTACTGATCACATGTTTTATTGTGAACTTGGCTACACACTAGATTATAATAATAGGGTAGAGGAGGGATATACTTCATTTAATCTATGGGTGCTTGGAGAAACAAAATCTAGAAGAGATAAGTATCTAAAAAAGCTTAAAAAAATAGTTGATAAATATCTTGAAAATCAAAAATTAACAAAAAATAGAGGACTCAAAAAATGAATCCTCTAAGTCTTAATTATTGATCCGATTAATCAATCCAGATATCCCATTCTCCATCAGCTTCTACATTCATAATGTAAAGTCCTTCTTCAAGAAATTCAGCCTTTGAGCCATCAAATGTACCAATTTGATTTACTAATAGATCAACATAATCTCCCTCGACAGTCATTAAATCAACAATAAAGTTTGAATCACCAGTATGGCTTAGATTAAATGTCTGAACACCAGATGAATTAACCCTGAAAATTTCAGATGCTTGATCTCCAGTGCCATAGAATGTTTTAAGAGGCTGAACATTATCAAATGAACTAATTTGCTCAAAATCAATAGTCCATTCGCCATCGGCATCGACATTAAATAAATAGGTTCCACCCTCAATATATTCAGCTACAGACCCTTCATATCCACCAATTGCATTAGACAAGTAGGCAATTGTGTCTCCACTTGAATTAACCATATGACTTATGAAGTTAGAATCACCATCGTGAGTCATATTGAAAATGGTTAATCCTGAATCAAACTGAAAAAAATCTGTTGCAGTATTTCCTGAACCACTAACTGATTTTGTAGTCCTTGGCGAAGAGTCATCTATGTTTTGATCAATAGCTACAGTCCAATAACCGTCAGCATCTACATTCATTAGATATTCACCAGTTTCTGGTATCATAATTGCCATTTCACCTTCATAACTACCGATCTCATTAGTTAAAAATTCAACTACCCCCTTTTCAGGATCTAGTAATTCAGTAATAAAATTTGAATTACCATCATGAGTTAGTGAAACAATCGCTAGACCTTCTAATAATGAAAATTCATCTGTTGCTTGAGCTCCTCTGCCATTTAAGCTAATTGTTTCAGTAGAAACGGGCTCCAATGTAGAATTATCCTCTTCTTGTATTACTTCATCGGGCGTAATCTCATTGATATCCGTAAAATAAGAATTATAGATCATTGCACGATAAATATTTTCACTAATACCTGCACGTGTCATTGCGTTCGCAGGTTTAAAGTTAGCACCGGTTTCTTCCAAGATTCCTTTATCTTTTGCCGTCTTTAAAAATTGATAATACCACTGAGTAGAATCAACATCATCATAAAGGTATTCACTAGAGGCCGATAATTGATACCCCTGAGAATTAACTAGTATTTTAATCGCTTCAACTTTATTTACCTCAGAAGCAGGTTGGAATGTACCATCAGGATATCCTTCAACCCATCCAGCATCTTTCGCATAGCAAACATATGGAGCAAACCATTCGGTTGTAACATCAGGAAAGCAATTATTAAAATTCTCCACAGCAGGATTTACCCCCTTTCCTCCAACTAGAATCTTTAATAGTTCAGCTCTGTTAACTGTATTTTCAGGCTTGAAGGTGCTATCTTCATAACCATCGATAATTCCATTATACTTGAGGTACTGGATTGCTTTTTGATTATTATGTCCAACAATATCTGTTAGACAACCACACTCTCTTACATTTTCCTGAATTTGATTAAAAACTGAATCGAACCCAATATAATACATAATCTCATCTAAATTTTGCTCATTATATCCATAACTTGTAGCAATTCTCCCCATTTCCACTTTAACTTCAGGTGCATCAATAAACTCAACAGAACATTCATAGCAAGTCGCTTCAGAAACAGACGAAATACATGCATCAGCTCGTGCTTGATCATATGAATATTCACTAGATATCTCATCGCTCACCGTTGGAGCAGTATATGTAGAGGCAGAGCACTCAGAGACAAAACTAACTGAACTTCCTGTCCATCCATCATTACATATAACACTACCATCAGAATCATTCCCTACAGAGCAATTTACTCCATCGTGACCAGAACATGCGCCCGAAGATGCTGAAGCCGCTGAAACAGCTAATACGCAGCTTAGAAAAAGGCTGAGAACAATATTAGTCCTTACTTTCATAGAATTTGGGGTTACATAGCAAAAGTGGGACAACCGTACTTGGTCTCCCCACATCATCGCCACACAAAGTGCCAATTCAGTAGGCAAGCCGGTTGCCCCGGTTTGCCTGAATTAGCAAAAATAAGTGGCCTAGATGTAGGGAGACACTTTTATATTATGTTCGAGTTACTTTATTAGCAAGACTAACTTCCGAGCCGTAGAATCAAAAAGATAGAGTATTACATTTGATCAAGGCCTTGTGTATCTTATCCATTTCAGCTTCGAAAGTTTTTTGCGGAATTTCCTCGGCAACTTCTTCAGCATAAGAAGCTTTAGCTTTATTCTTTTTTAATTCATTTATTTCATTTAAAGTCCTTTTCCATTTACCAGGATAGTATTCTTCCAGACTGTTCTCATCTAGGACAAAAATCTGGCCATTATCATTAAGGTTAGGGTAGGTTCTCTTAATTTCTTCCAGTTTTTTCTTAGAATTATTATCATTAGGTTTATCACAAATTAGAATTACCCTATTTTTATAAATTGGACTTTCAAATATCTTATACATTTTAAGTATGGCTTCTAAGGTCTTAGATTGCTTATAAATATCACCGCCTGCTTCACATATTTGTACATGTCCTAATTTATTCAGTTTTTCTTTGTAAAACCTACTTACAATTTTTTTGATAAACTTCAGCTCAGATAATCCCTCTACAATAATAAAGTTAGTTGGTAGAAGTAAATCTGAGGGACTACCTCCAAGCATTTCATATACTATTTCCATTTTCTCATCTTTTTGAACAATTGAAATTTGACTTTCCAAATTAATTTTATTCACTTTAAAGATACTTTGTTGCTCTTCATCATCGGCTAAAAGGACTGAAGAATGTGTATTTACCACAACTTGATCTCCCCTTGTAGCTAGCTCAATTAATGCCTGTTTTAAAGAGCGCTGGCCACTAGGGTGTAAATGAAGTTCTGCCTCATCAATCATAAAGAGAAAATTTTTTCCAATTTGTTTTTTCTTTCTGAAGTCCGCATAGGCCTGAATAATTGACAGCATAATTGCCCTTTGCATTCCGTCACCTTTCTCTTCAGCGCTAGTCTTTATGCCATCATCAACATTAGTTTCAAAGTTTTTTAATAAATCCTCAAATACAGGATTAGCTACACTAAAATGAACACTTGGCTCATCCGCAAATTGCTTCCTTAAATAGGATTCAACACTTTCTCCTAACTTAGCTAGTTCCTTTTTTACCTCAGACTCATCACTTCCAAATAACTGATCAAAGGTGTGTTTAAAATTAATATATTGATCATTTTCTTCAATAATTGCAGACAAAACACCTGAAAGCATCTGACGAATTGGACTAGAGCTTTTATATTTTGATACCTCATCTAAACTAATTTTTGTACTAACATATTCAAGTGTTGGTAAAAAATCATTTAATGCTGAATCAAATCCTGTACCAGTACCTGCTTCCTCGCCTTCAATAATAAATTTGCGTTTATGGTCAGAGCTGGATTTCCGAACTATAACTTCTTTTTGATTATCTAAAAGAAGTTCAAGAGTAGATTTATTTTTTGTGTTTTTCATTGAACTAATTGCACTACCAATATTTGTGTAGCTGATTTCAACAATTATTTCTTCTTTATTGTTTTGTTTATGAAATATTTCCTTTGGTGACTTTTTTGCACAATAAAACCAATCAATTGCCTCCATAAAATTAGTCTTACCGTGATTATTTTCACCAACAAGAATATTAAAATCATTTAGGTCAATTTGAGTACTTTTTATTGATCTAAAATTTTCAATTCTCACCCTAGTAA
>CAYNUR010000037.1:0-9670 GCA_964400435.1 uncultured Candidatus Peribacteria bacterium | reverse complement strand
TTCCTAAACCAAGTGACGCTAGTACCAAACCAACAACACCAGGTCCAGTATCTCCAAGAATGATTTTAGTAGTCACACCTTCACTTTCGTTTCCAGCTTCATCAACTTGAGTAATTTTAAATGTGTATTCACCAGGAACTAAATCATTAACGTCATATGAACTAGCATCAGATCCAACGCTTCCATCTTCAGAAAAGTTATTCCCACCATCATTACTTAAATAGATTTTTTGTTCAGCTACGTCATCATTCAAGATTGAATTAATCCAACTCAACTTAACCATATATTTACCTGCATCAAAAACTGCTTTAGCTACAAAGTTAGCGACATCTTCAGGTGCAGTTAAATCAATGACAACATCATCGTCATTATTGTTATCGTCATTATTGTTATCTTCATCGTTATTCGCATTATCAGTATCATCACCCATAACTCCGGTAAATTGACCATTAGCCTCAGAGGCATTTGTCATATTTCCAGATTCATCTTCCAAATCAATTACAACCACAATGTAACCTCTATCTTCCTGAGGGCTAGTAGTGATGGTTACAGCTGCATCTTCAACACCATTATCACTTTGTCCAAGTTCAACACCCAAGATTTCTAATTCTACTGTTGCATCATCTGAAGCAACGATACTAAAGTTTTCAGAAGGATCAATTCCCAAAACTACTGATTCATCGAATGTTAAAAGAATATGAGTATTATCAATTGCCTCAATACTTAGTAATTGTGGTGCAACTTCGTCTTCATCTGATTTTTCAACACCACTACCTTCAAAAATAGCAGTATCAGTAGTTCCACTAATGATTGGATTTCCAGACTTATCTTCAACATCTACACCAACTGTAAGTGTATAATTTCCACCTTCTTCTTGTTCAGCAGTAGTAACTATCACTGATCTATCCGAAGAATCATCTTCATCCATTCTAGCTCCTAAAACAGCTAAAGGTTCAAAAGTATCATCATTTTCAATCACGAAAGCATCTTCCGAATTTTCAGATGGTAAAACAATTCCTTCTGAAAAAACAACACGGACTTCTTCCTTATTAATTGCTTCAGCTTCAGAAACTTGCGGAGAATCTGAATCATCACCACTTCCCGCATCTTCGCTTGGTGTTGCTTCAGCTTCTGGAGCCCAGAAAGCACTATCATTACCAGCTTCATCATATGCTACAACAGAAAAGTAATAAGTAGTATCATTATCTAAACCTGTAACTGTATACTCTAAAACATCACCAACATCTTCTACATTTTCATACTCTTCTTGCGCTTCATCTACTGTTTCAGTTCCATAATGAACTTGATAACCAGTAACAGCAACGTTGTCACTTGCAGCACTCCATTCTAGCTTTACAGCTCCATCGAGTGGAATTGCATCAAGCTCTTCAACGTCACTAGGCCTCTCTTCGTCAGCGTCTCCATTTGCAGCAAAAACACTAACCATACTGAGAGTCATAACCATTGCAACAAGAGCAAAGGATGAAATTAGTTTTTTCAAAAATTTATTCATGTTTTGTGATTTATTTTTGTTTTTATCACTTAATTATATCAAAAAACTCGATCAACATCAATACCCAAAAGACATTTAGTTAATGAAAAGATCACTTATTCACAATTTTCTTCTTCTTTTTCGTAATCTGAGCTCTTTTTACCACATTCTGATCCATTTCAAGGATTTGAATTCTTAACCTAGGAAAGTCTAAAGTTTCACCTTCACGAGGAAATCTACCTAAATGGTCAACAAGTAAACCATTTACTGTATCCAGTTCGTTTTTACCAAATTTCAATTTAAAGAAGTCATTTACATCTTCAATCAAGGTATTCCCACTAACAATTACATTAGTTTTATCAACAATATCCAAAGGATTAATATGTTTATCCGATTCATCTACGATATCACCAACAATTTCCTCAAGAAGATCCTCTAGGGTAACAAGCCCAGCTGTACCACCAAATTCATCGATTACCATAGCAAAATGCTGATGTTTTCTTTGAAGCTCACGGAATAGTTTATTAATTTTTTTAGTTTTTGGAACTTCTAAAGGAATTGATAATTTCAAATTCTTCAATTTTTTACTTACATTATTATTCCAAGAAAAGTCTAATAATTCCTTAATAGAAACGATACCAACAATATTATCCAGATTATCATGAATAACTGGTAGACGAGAATGAGAATGAGAAATAGCATATTCTACTGCATCTTGAATAGACATTTCATCATTTAGAGCTTCAATACTAACTCTAGGTGTCATAACTTCTTCAACTTTAATGTCGTTAAACTCTAAAACATTTTCTATTAATTCTTTTTCTTGTCTTTCAATACTACCTTCTCTAGCACCAATATTCACCATCGCCATTAATTCTCCTTCAGTGACGGTAATACTTTTAGAAGAACCAAAAATTTGGTTAACAAAATCAACAATGCGTTCGAAAGTCCAAACGAAAGGAAAGAAAATAACTTGCATGACATAAATTGGACGAGCCATAAATAGTGAAACTCCTACAGCATGTTGATGCGAAAAAGACTTCGGAGTAATCTCACCGAAGACCAAAATCAAAAGCGTCATTACTGCAGTTGCAATCCCTACACCACTTGAACCAAAAGCTTCAGTCATTAAAACAGCCGCTAAAGCAGAAGCTGCAATGTTTACAATGTTATTCCCAATTAAAACTGTAATCAACAATCTATGTGGATTCTTTTTTAGTTTCTTAAGCAGCTTACTATTTTTCTTCTTCTGATTTACTAATTCATCAACTTTTGAGCTAGTCAAAGAAACCAGTGCAGTTTCACTTCCTGAAAATATTGCAGATAAAAGTAGTAAAATAGTTAATAGAACTATGTCGGGTCCCATGTGTTGGTTAACAAATAAAATCCTTCAAATACTCTTCATTCATCTTATTTCTCTTAGTCAATTCTTTCACAAGTTTCATTGCTTCTAAAGCACGTACTAACACTTTATATCTCTTTTGCTCATTGTCAATAAAAGTAATGTAATAATTCATCGAAGTCGAGACATGTCCGTAGCTTCTTGTATTAATTCTGAGACGCTGAATTTCAACGGTCATCAAATTTTCCCAAGGAATAAAATGCGGAACAATCTTTTTTACTTTGACTCCTCTTGCACTAGTTGTAATCCGATATCCATCAGTAATAGTCACATAAATCAGTATTAGCAAAGGAATAACTAAAATCGCAAAAATGCCATAATAAATCGTAATTTGTACTCCTCTCGATAGTCCACCTCCAAATTTAGTGACTGAAACATCATATTTTTGTTCTTGACCAAGATTAGAAAAATCTTCAGCTAGCGGATTAATCCATTCAATATGTCCACCTACTTTCTCTTTAAAATCTTTCAAAAATTCTCTGGCACCTTGATCAGTAACCATGACATTCATCACTGGTAATTTCTTCTCTTTGGCCTCATCATTATAAAAAATCTTGATATTCGCAGTCCCAGAAAAGTTGGAACCATAAATTTTAACTCTACTTATACTGGAAAGTTGAATCTCTTTTTTCATGAAACCAAAGCTATATTTTAGCATTTGGTCATCTAAACTTATCGTAACAGTGACACTCCCAGACCCTCTTATTTTGTATTCTTGTTCCATAATATTGCAGTTATTACGATGTTTATCTACAATACAGCTGTTCAAAGCATAACAAGTTATTCATGAAATTCAATATTGACGAAAAAATTTTTCAACAATTTCAGGATTATAAACTGGGAGTAATTGTCTTAAAAGGCTTTGATAACTCAAGGAGAGTATCTTCAGTTGAAAGTTTATTAAGAGGAGTTTGTGCACAAAAAGCAAAACAATTTGCTGAAAAAGACATCGATCAAGAAAAGAAAATTCAAGTTTGGAATGAGGCTTATGGAAAACTAGGAGTAAATCCAAAGAAAAAATCGCCTTCAGTAAGGGCTTTACTTAAAAGAGTTCAATCTGGAAAAGAAATCCCTCATATTAATGCCTTAGTTGATATTTATAACTATTTTTCACTTAAATATCTTCTACCGATCGGAAGTGAAGATTTAGATTGGCTTTGTGGAGATTTACAGCTTAGATTTACAGAAGGAGACGAGCCATTTAGAGCTATAGGGTCAATTGAAGTCGAAGAAGCAGCGGAAGGGGAAGCTGCTTACATCGATCAAGGTGGAATAACTTGTAGGCATTGGAATTACCGAGAATGCGAAAGAACAAAATTAACAACAAAAACTGTAAATGCTGCAATTTTTGTAGAAGACCTCAGTAAAATTCATTTTGATGAGTTTGGAGAGATTCTAAATGAAATAGCACACTCATTTATAAAATATGTTGGTGGTACTGCTGAAATCCAAATTTTAAATGAAGATAAAAGAGAGATTGATTTTGGAATTCAAGGAAGAAAAAACATCGATGATTCGAAAGTAACAGCTCAAGAAAAAGCATTTTTCCAGTCAAAAATTAATCAAGATTCTCAACCTAGACCAAAGAAAAAGATCGAACCAAGTCCCAAGCTGATTCCAGTTGAAAACAAAGAAAAACCTCAAGAACTAAGAGATTCAGAGACTTATATTGAAAAAATAAGATTACTAGTAGAGCAGGCCTTGATAAAATCATTTCCAAGACCAATAAATATTGATGTAAAAATTGAATACCCAAATTCACCAGATCACGGTGATTATGCTACAAATATCGCTTTACAATTAAGTAAAGAATTAGGAGAAAATCCAAGAAAAATCGCTCAAACTTTAGTTGATAATATCCAAAAAGAAGATTTTATTGAGAACATTGAACTAGCAGGTCCAGGATTTATTAACTTTTTCCTTTCCAAAAACGCACTTAAAGAAGAGCTAGAAAAAGCCCTGATACAAAAAGAAGAGTACGGATCAAGTAAAATTGGACAAGAAAAAACTGTAATTGTTGAATATAGTTCAATCAATATTGCAAAACCGCTAGCTGCACATCATTTGATTACAACAATTCTTGGACAGAGTATTTATAATATCTACAAAAAAGTCGGATTTAAAGCCGTAAGTGTGAACTATATAGGTGACTGGGGAACTCAATTTGGAAAACTAATTTATGCTTTTAAAAATTGGGGAGATAGAAAACAAGTTGAAAAAGATCCTATCCCAGAATTGCTAAAACTTTATGTGAAATTCCATGATGAAGCTGAAAAAAATCCAACTATAGAGGATGATGCTAGAAAAGAATTTAAGGTCTTTGAAGATGGAGATCAAACAAATAGAGAACTTTGGAAATGGATAGTAGATTTGAGTTTAAATGATGTTCAAAAGACTTATGATAGGCTAGGAGGAATAACTTTCGATCAAGTAAAAGGGGAGTCTTTTGTAGAAGACAAATTAAACGAAATGCTAAGCGATGGAAAACAAAGAAATATATTTGTTCAAGGCGAAGAAGGCTCTTTTGTAGTTCAATATGACGATGAAAATATTCCACCATTCTTGGTACAAAAAAAAGACGGAGCTACTCTGTACTCAACAAGAGATTTCGCAACATTGAAATATAGAATCGAAGAATACAGACCACTAAAAGTCCTATATGTTGTAGATATTGCTCAAACATTACATTTTAAGCAGCTATTCCAAGCTGCACAAAGGTTCCCATGGTATCACGGAGAAGGTGAACACGTTTGGTTTGGGAGGATGAGGATGAAGGACAAAAACATGAGCACAAGAAAAGGTAATGTAATTTTATTAGATGAAGTCTTATCAGAAGCTGAATCAAGAGCATTAAAAATTGTTGAAGAAAAAAACCCTGAACTAGAAAATAAAGAAAATGTTGCCAAAGCAATTGGTATTGGAGCAATAAAATACAACATTCTTTCTCAAAATCGCACAACTGATATCACTTTTGATTGGGACAGAATGCTATCATTAGATGGAAATAGTGCTCCATATTTACAATACAGTTACGCTAGAGCAAAAAGTATCTTAAGAAAGAAAGGTGAACCACAAGATGGAACGATGAATGATCCAGAAGATATCGATCAAAAAATTTCAAACCTCTTAAGAAACTTTCCAAAATACCAAGAACAATTATTGTTTGCAGCACAAGAATACAAACCAAATATTTTAAGTAATTACATCTTCAATTTAGCCCAAGAATTTAACTCTTTTTACAATTCTGTACCAGTACTAAAGGCAGACTCAGAAGAAAAAAAATCCCAAAGAATTAAAATAGTTGAGGCGACTAGTCAAATCCTCAAAAACGGCTTAGGGCTACTAGGAGTTACAGTAGTAGAAGAAATGTAAATTTCACTCATTTTAAAAAATGAATATAACTTTTTTAACAGGATTAATAGGATCTTTGATCTTGGTGACCGGAGCTGCCTTGCCCGAATCAAAAAGAAAAATTCACCCAATTAAGTCGATAAAAAACTGGTTTTTTGCACTTGGAGGATTAATAATGCTGATTTATGCGATTCTAGGTTATTTAGATGGAGGAGCAATATTCTTCGTCATTTTGGAAATATTAGTTGTGCTAGCAAGCATTCTGATGATGTTAGATGCACCTGACAAGGTAGATGTCCCAGTTATTTCAATTAGCGGATTAGGATTAATCATTTGGTCATTTTATCTATTCGAAGACTACAAAACAATAATCTTCATCTTAGGCTTATGTGGAGTTGGACTCGGATATACCTTTGATTCAAATACTACAAAAAGAAATACTGCATTAACGCTAGGTAGTCTTCTAATAGCAGTATTTAGTTTAATTGAGGCTAGCTGGATTTTTTTCTGGTTGAATCTTTTCTTTGCTATTTTTTCTGGATATTATCTGCTTATTGGATTGAAAAAAAATAAAGAATTATCATAAATTCAAGAAAGATTCCCCAAAATAGTGTACTCCATTTCTACCTAATGGAATTAAGAAAAGGCTATTTGAATTATTTTCCTACAATTTTACATCAGTAAAAAAACTGAAAGAATCAACTTTCTTTTATGTGTTCGAATGATTTTATGCATCAAATATAAAATTAACAACTTGGCTCGAATACACGAACCAATATGTTTCGCAATCACAGATTCTGTTTTTAACTAGTCCAGAAAAAAAATAAATTGCTTATATTGCTAAGAACTAAAAGTTTCTTGAGGTAAATAAGAAACTTATGAAGTTCCATTATTGTAGAAATATGTGAGATTGCACTGAACCAAGAGTTTTTTTTGAAAAGCGACCTCCTTGGTCGTGCTCAAAAAAAATCTCGCAGCGTGAAGCGCAAGATTGCATATTTCTACAATAATGGCGGAGAGACAGGGATTCGAACCCTGGGTAGGTTGCCCTACAATGGTTTTCAAGACCATCGCTTTCGACCGCTCAGCCATCTCTCCGTATCTAATTTGCTAAAACAATATAGAAAAAAGCCTCTAAAAAAGCAACAGCTTTAATGATTATTTTCTATGCCTCTTCAGCTACTTCGTCTTCCTCATTTAGCGGAATTTCTAACTCAGACTTAGACTCACTAAACGTTTCAACGCCATCAACTTCACCAATTTTACTCGCAGCAACTTCATAAATCAAAGTATCGTAATAAGCTAAATCATCACCAAATTCAAATAGCAATTCTAAATCTGCACCTCTCTTGTTTAATTCCGCTGAATAAAAGTTAGGGTTATCTTCCATTACGAATTCTCCATCATTATTTTTAATAATCTCAAAACTCTCGCTATCTAAACATGGATTAACTCCATCATTGGCATATGGATAACAAAGTGAAGTAGTCACTATATACTGATCAGCACCAATTTCTTCAAATTTCAGCCTAGACATCTCAGAGCCCTTCGTTTCACCAATTATGGGGCTTGTAATCTCTGGACTATTAAAAGGTTCAACATTAGGTAATTTAACTTCCAAAATACCTTCCATGTTATCTTCAAACACGATAGTTAATGAATGTACACTCTCCATATCACTTGCAGTACAAACATGTGGGAATTCATCCAAGATACAGTTCAAGCCTTCAGACACAATACTTTGTGGTCTCACTCCTATTGGTAACTCAGAAATCAGCAAATTACCATCGTTATCTGGTTGAATTAATCTCAAGTCTTCCCTCTCAAGATAGATTTGGAAACTCAATTCTTCATCATTAACAGTAATACTTTCCAATCTATATGAAATCTCAGCACCAGAAGTACCAGAAGAATTATTACAAGCTGAAAAAGCCATCATAGAAATCAAAAATATTGGTAAAAACTTTTTCATGGAAATTGAGGTTATTGGCAGTTGAAACAAAGCAAATGGCGGAGAGGGGGGGATTCGAACCCCCGCGCCAGCATACACCGACCTACAGGATTAGCAATCCCGCCCCTTCAGCCACTTGGGTACCTCTCCAGGATGCTTTATTTCAAAGTAAATTTAATAACTGAATTTCAAAAATCCGCCTGTTCAATATATTTTAATCACCTCTTAAAGTCTAGATAAAATCAATTTTAACACTTACAAATCTCTTAAATATTCAGCAGCTGCTTCTTTTTGTGTATCTACTTCATTTTCTAGATCGTCATCATCCAGATCGACAATTATATCTGGAGTTAAACCAACTTTATCAATTGATCTTCCATCAGGTGTAAACCACTTAGCAATAGTTATTCTTATGCTCGAACCATCTGAAAAAGTTTCAACTTCTTGAACCGTTCCTTTACCAAAAGTTTGATTACCCATAACTATGCCTCTTTCATGATCTTGAACAGCACCAGCAACAATCTCAGAAGCAGAAGCACTTCCTTCATTTACTAATACAACCAGAGGGACATTCAACAATTTTGCTCGACCATTAGTCGATAAAACATCTTCTTCTTGATTTCTTTGTTTGATAGAAACAGCCTCCGTTCCTTCTTCAAGGATATAAGACAATAATTCAACCGAAATATCTAAATAACCACCACCATTAAATCTCAAATCAATAATTAATCCTTTTGGTTCATCAAGTAACAAGCTTTGAATAGCTTTATCAAACTCTTTTACAGTTCCATCACTAAACTGATTAACGCTTATATAAGCAATATCACCATCTAGATCCTCTTTAGTAACACTTTCTAGCTCAATCGTATCCCGAACAATTGAAACTTCAAAAGGTTCATCAACTCCTTCTCGAAGAATAGTCAAAACAACTGTTGTTCCCTTCTCACCACGTATTTCCATAATTGCATCAAACATATTCATATCAGCAGCAAACTCTCCATCAATCATGAAAATAACATCACCTGGTTTCAAACCAGCCCTTTCAGCAGGGCTATCTCTCAAAGGCGATACAATCACCAATTGATCATCTTCTAAAGTTAATTCAGCACCAATACCTTCTAGTTCCCCATCCAAACTTGCACTAAATTGCTCACTTTCTTCAGGCGTCATAAAAACAGTATAAGGATCATCAATAGCATCAACTAATCCTTTAATAGAACCATAAACTAATATCTCACTATCTAAATCTTCACCATCAACATGTTTCCGTTCAAGCTCATCCCAAACTGTCCAAAATAGCGATAAATTTGCACCATGTTCAGCTGCTTCATTGCTACTATCAGAAAAAATTTCTGATAAACTTCGTGACTCTTCAGCATTTTCACTTTCCACAAAGTCTACTGCATTGCCTATATATCCTCTTTCTGTAGCCTGCCACCCGATTCCAAAACCGATTAATAATACAGCAATATAG
>CAYNUR010000036.1:0-9702 GCA_964400435.1 uncultured Candidatus Peribacteria bacterium | reverse complement strand
TATTAAACTAGGAAATGCTCAAATAAATTACTGGGTTAGGAAATATTTGGGGAAGTTTTCGAAAACTTTTGTAAGTTTGTTTATTTTTTCACTTATTTCTTTTGGTCTTTTACTCGTTTTATTTGGTAATCAAATTAGTTATTTTAATAATAATACTAGCTTGAGATCACTGAATTCGAGAGTTATTACCTGGAATTCAGCAGTTGAGGTAATTAAAAAACGTCCGCTTGTTGGTTATGGAATTGAAACTTTTAGTTTAATAAATTCTGAATATTTAGATGCTGAGATTTATCGGTATGAGAGACTAGAGATTATTCCTGAAAGAACTCATCATATCTTTTTACAGCTTTTAGTTGATGGTGGGATTATATATTTATCAACCTTCTTAGCAGTATTTCTTTCGCTATTTTTCTGCTCCTTAAAATCAAATACAAAAAATGATCAGGAACTAATTATCTCCGAAACCTTAACCATGGGAGTTTTATTCTCTTTATTTTTTGGCTTTTTTGTAACTGTGCATTTTGTTTTAGCTTCATTCTTGCTGGCTTATTGGTTTTTTCTTTTAAATAAAGGTTATGAAAAAGTTCTTCCTAAGCTTTATACTCAAGGAAAACTCCTGACAATTCTGGTGATTGTTTTTGCAGCTATGAATATAGTTTTACTTAACTTTAACTTTCTATATTCTGATTATTCAGTAAAAAAAGGACTTGGTGAAATATTTTCTGGTGATATTAATCTGGGAGTTGCTCATCTTGAGATTGCTAACTCACTTTATCCTTATCAGGATTTTTATAGATTTATTATTTCTGATGTCTACTTTCAATTGAATGATTTTGAAAAATCTTTGATTCATATGAATAAGGCTTCAAATTTAAAAAATGGATGGGATTCAAATTCTGAACTCAAACTAGCTGAAATTTTTGGTCAGATTTGCTTAAATGAAGAGAAAAAATGTGATCTTGCTAAAGATTATTTTTCTAAATCAATTAAGCTAGCACCAAATTATTCTGAAAACTATTTATCAGCAGGTAAATTTTACTTTGAAAATAACGATTGTATAAATAGCCTGAAATACTTTGATTATTATTCTGAACTTGTAAATTTACGTAATCCTTTTATTTCAGATAAAAAGAGAAGGATTTTCTTAAAACATAATCCTGGATATACTGAATATTTAGATATGGTTTCAAAATGTAGAATTAAATAAAACCTGCTAATTAAAATTATACTGCAACACTTATCTGCTTTATGTCTACTCGATAGTTAACTGTAAGATCCTTAGAGTATTGAGTTAAGCGGTGTTTTTGTGGTAGAATAATTTAATTTGAAAATACAAAAACAAAAAGATCAAAACAAAAATGAAAAAGAAAAAGAATATTTTTTATGGACTATTTATTGTTTCAGCAATTGCAGTTGGAACAATTGTTGGCCCTTCTATCAAAAATTCTAACATTCTAGAGACGTCAATTCTTACGATGTTTAGCAATGTTCTGGAATATAAAAATTCTGTTCCACCAGATTTAGCAATAGATAAGGTTTATATTAAGCAACTTATTGAACCTACTGAGAAATTTAATTATTACACTTATGATCTCAGGGTCCACTTAATAAATAATGGTGGAGATCTAGATGGAGCAAAAGTGATGCTGGATAGTGATTCTGATTCTAACCACCTTTTTATAAAAAATAATGGTGGAGGTTTTTCTTTAGGCGAAGGTGAGGAATATATAGTTAGGCACTATGAAGTCTTGTTTGATGCCAGGTATAATAAAGGAATAGTTGATTTAGAGCTAAGGATTGATGATCAAGAGATAGAAGATGTCAATCTAGATAATAATATTTATAGTTTTGAAGTCTTCCACTTTCCTTCAAATTTGAAGAATATTGGAATTGATTCTATTCAAGATGATGGAAGCTTTATTGTGAATTTTGATATTGAAGATTACTCATTTGATGATTATGAAGTTGAATTCTTTTTTAGTGATCAATTGAAAGATGAAGAAATTGAAGGTGCTTATAAGGAGGTCTATGGCCAAGAAAAAGCATATGCTTATACAGTTTTAGAAAATTCCATTGAGCTAATAAATTCTGGAAACTGGATTAAAAGGCCTGGAGTTGGTGAAAATGATTTCAAAGTAAAAGTATTCAATGATCCGTATATATCTGAAGAGACTTACTATGTTTATGCTTCTGCAAAAAATACAATTACAGGCGATGAAAAAATAAGTGATATTTTGAAGTTTTCTCCTATGGAAAAAATGAATAGAGCTGAATTTGCTCAATTGTTTATGGAATACTTTGAAATAGATATTTTTGATGATGGAGTGATTTTCTATGAAGATATTCCAGTTGATGAATGGTATGCCCCAGCGGTTCAAACTGTTTACAACTTGGGATTAACGGAGTTGGATGAGACGATTTTCAATCCAAATGAAATCGTGACACGTGAAGAAGTTCTGATATCTGTAATGGAATATTCAGGTGCTGATTTAACTATAGCCCAAGAAGCTTACAGATTTGAAGATGTTGAAGAAGAAAATGATTTACATCCTTATGTTCAAGCCCTGGCAGGTGAAGAAAAAGGGAGTGAATTAGGTGAGGGATTTGATCAAGAAAGCCCGGCTTCAAGAGCCTTTCTAAAATATTTAATAATGGAATACGGAAATGACAGCTAAAAAAGTTATCAAATTTTATTTTGGATTCATGATGCTAATCGTGACTGCAACAGCGCTGAGTTACAATGATTCGGTTAAAGAATATTATGCAAGTACTTTGCATGGAATGAATGATTTTGTAGAAGATTTGCAACATCATAATGAAACTAGAAGAGAGAATATGATTCCAGATGTCAAAGAAGACTTTTTAGCGCAACAGGATGAAGTGACAAATTCTGCTTCAACTAAATTTAGAATGGTGAATGAGAACTCAAATTTAATAAATTTTGATGTTGTTAAGAATCAAGATAGTTACTTTTCAACACCAGGTGGAAAAGGAATTAATGTTATGAGTTTTGATTTAAGAACGTATAGTTCGGACTTAGAACTAGACTATTTGAAGCTAAAAGTTTATGGCACTGGTAGTGAAAATATTGGAAAAGTTAGTTTAGTTGAAAAAATTGGTGAAGAAAAAATTATTGTTGCCTTTGGAAAACGAAGTGGTGAATATTTTGTTTTCGAAGATATTGGATTTGAAATGGATAAAAATCAGAAAAAATATTTGTCTCTCCAAGTAGATTTTGGGAGCGGGGTACATAGTGGTGAAAGAATTAGATTTGATCTTGAGAAAGAAGATGATATTGGGATGAAAGTTGACGGTTCAAAATATAGTGTAAATCAGTTTTATCCAATAGAAGGAGAATACATCAGCATTGTGAATTTCCGAAAATAAGCTAGGATTAGAGAGTAAATAAAAAAATCTCTTATGTTTATTCTCATTCTTTTTTCATTTCTTGCAGGAATTGTGACGATTTTATCTCCTTGTATTTTACCAATTTTACCTTTGGTTTTATCATCATCCCTCACTGGTGGTAAAAAAAGACCTTTTGGTGTTGTTGTTGGTTTTATTTTTAGTTTTACCTTTTTTACTCTTTCTTTAGCTGCGATCGTTAGGGCGACTGGTGTTGATCCAGATTTCATTAGAAGTGCTGCGGTGGTGATTTTATTGATTTTTGGTCTGAGTTTAGTGATTCCAAAATTTCAGTTGATGTGGGAGGTTTTAGCTTCAAAAATCAGTAAACTTGCGCCAAAAGGGAAAAAAGATGAAAAAGACTCTGGAGGTTTCTTTGGTGGATTTTTTGTTGGTTTGAGTTTGGGATTAATTTGGACTCCGTGCGTGGGACCAATTATGGCATCAGTTTTGACTTTAGCTGCAACGAGTAGTGTGACATTGGACGCAGTTTTAATCACGCTTGCATATTCATTTGGTACTGCAATTCCGATGCTATTTATTATTTTTGGAGGTCGAGCATTGTTGAAAAAAGTGCCGTTTTTATTGAAAAATGCAGCAAAAATTCAAAGGGTCTTTGGTGTGATTATTATCCTTTTAGCTATTGCGATTCATTTCAATGTCGATAGGAAATTTCAGACTTATGTTTTGGAAAAATTTCCTCAGTATGGTTCTGGACTTACTGCTCTTTTTGAAGATTCTGATTCTGTTAAAGATGAGCTTGATCGAATTCAGGATGAGGCTTTTGAAGATGATGAAAAAATTATGGAATTTGAAAATTCCGATCCAATGAAACCGGTTGTTAGTGAAACAGGAGCTGTTTGTGATACTGAATATGGTTGGGCAAATGGTTTTGAAGATGGGGGAAATTGGTTTAATTCTGAACCTTTGGTTTTAGAAGAATTATGGGGAAAAGTTGTTTTGATCGATTTCTGGACTTATACATGTATAAATTGTATTCGAACTTTGCCCTTTATTAATGCTTGGCATGATAAATATGCTGATGATGGTTTGGTCATTGTTGGGGTGCATTCTCCTGAATTTGAGTTTGAGAAAAAAGCGGAGAATGTTGCTGCAGCTATTCAAGAATATGAAATCGAGTATCCAGTTGTTCAGGATAACGAATTTAAAATATGGCGGAGCTATGAGAATAGGTATTGGCCTGCTAAATACTTCATTGATAAAGATGGCTGTGTAAGATCTGCGCATTTTGGAGAAGGTGAATATGAGGAGTCGGAAAAGTTTATTCAAGAACTTTTGGAAGAATCTGGTAATGAAGTTGACTCAGATATCGTGAAAATTGATGAGTATAAAGGGGATTCTAGAACACATGAGACATATTTAGGATTTGGCAGAATTGAAAATTTTGCTTCTCCAGAGGTAATTGGGAAAAATTTTGAAAGAGTCTATACAATTCCTAATGAATTAGAGACTGATAGCTTTGCTTACGAAGGGAGTTGGACTTTGGAAAGGGAAAGAGCCATATCTGGACCGAATGCGGCTCTAGAGCTTAATTTTGTAGCGCAGGAGTTGTACTTGGTTATGAGAACTGAAAAGGTAGGAGGTGCTGAAGTAAAAGTTTTGATTGATGGAGAAATTGTTGATGAGAGCATTGCTGGTGAAGATGTTGATAGCAATGTTGTAAATGTCAAAGAAGATAGACTATATAAATTAATCAAGCTTGAGGATTATGAAAATCGTCAATTAAGGCTTGAATTCGATGAAGGAGTTGAAATCTTTGCTTTTACTTTTGGTTAGAAGCTACTGAGTTTGTACTTGTGCTTCTAAGATATCAGCCTGAGACTTAATTTTTTGTCCAAGTGGCTGTGTAGATGGATCGTCGTTGTAAGCTAGTCCAGCGTATTCTCTTGCTTTTGCTGAATGATCAAATAATTTAGCTGTATCCCCTGCTAATCCAGCTTGGTAACCATAGCAAAGTTCTCTAAAACCAAGTGCAACTTTATTTGCAGCTTTTACGATTCCTTCTTCAGGAGAGTTGGATAAAGCATTTTCTGTATAAAAAACTGCTTCACTAGCGTGGTCAATTGCTGAGTTGATATCATCATTATTCAAGGCAACTAAAACTGAAACTAGATTTGATTCAGCTACACTAAGTAGTTTTTGTGTATCTCCACCAAGTTCAACGATTAAAAGTTTGTAAACTATTTCTGCAGTCTCCCCTCTTGAAAGGAATTTTGAAGGTGAAAGATTGTTATTTAAATCAGGACTAACAATTCCTAACGTTTTTGCATAGCTCATGTATGGTGCATGCCAAGCATCTTTCGGTACATCAGCAGCGATATTCTTGCTAGGATTTTCGTGTTTTGAAATATCTTTTCCAAATGATTCTAGTAACATTTTGATGAATTCTGCTTTATTAACATTTCTTGCTGGAGCAAAAGTCCCATCCGCATTTCCATTTACTATTCCTAGATTTTTAGCTTTTATTACATACTGAGCAAACCAGTCTGTTTGTTGAACATCAGGGAAACCTGTTTCTTCAGTTACTTCAGGTGCTTCGATTTTTGCGCTAGTTAGAATCATCTTTAATGCTTCTACTCTATTTACAGAATTTGCTGGTTTAAAAGTTCCATCTTCATACCCATTTACTATCTCTAAATTTTTTAATGACTCTACTGCAGAATAGTATTGATGAGTTTCAGGTACATCAGAGAAAGTTGCTGCATTTACGCTTATACCGAATACAAAAACAGCAAGAATTGAAATAATAAATTTTTTCATAGTTTTGAGATTAGTCCTATCTATAGTAATACTTATTTTTGTACTTTTCAATAAATTGGCGCACAAAAAAAGCCGATCCTTATGAATCGGCTTTTAAATTTTTTTAGTCTAAGTTTCCAGTATATTGGATAACTACTTCTCCCATGTATGGTTGTTGGAAGGTTATTCCATCTCTTGAAGCATATCCTTTGAGTGTAACATAAATGAACTCACCTGCTTGAGGGTCAAATGCACCTGCATCGAACTCGTCTAGATAATCAGTCCAAGCTAGATTGAATAGACCAGTTCCACCTGCAGCCCATGCTGCGTCTCCGTCTTCATCTTCAACAGAAATATCTATTGCACTATCTGTAACATCAGCACCTGTATTTCTATATGAGAATGTAATATCATCAGTGTTTGAGAAATCTTCAAAATCAAGTGGTAATTGAACTTTAAGTACAACATCTAAGTCATTCAGAATGGTCTGATAAGTTCTTACTGTGTAGTATTGATGTGGGTTAACACCAGCATCACTACCTGAATATAGATTTGCGCTATTGTTTGTTCCATCTTCTTGTACTGTGAAGTCATTCATGTTTATGAATATTGACTTTGTATTTGTTTGATCACCAACATCATCGATAGCTTGATCGAGAGCATCTATAGAAGCAGTTAATGACTCACCATCCGTAACATAATTATCTTCGGTATAAGTTCTATTACCAAATGCTGTATCAAATGCTCCTAGATTAGTTTCTAGATCTGCTAAAGTAGTGATATTTCCAGCTGTTTCTACATCAATTTCTGAAGCGTCGTGTTTATTTGCACCACCATCTAAATGACCGGTAACCGTTGTATTTAAAGCAGAAACATCAACTCCGTCAACAGTACCAGTTAAAGTAATATCTCCGGTAATATTCAAATCGTCTGTTAGCTCGAACCTTGAAAGTGCATCGTTCCAATATAGTTGCTCAGATAATGCAGTTCCAAACTGTAAAATAACATCTCCTCCAGTATCATCTGAATCGATAGTGAAGGTATTGCTAGTTGTTCCAGTATTATTTGCCGTAGCCGCTACTGCTTGATCTAATGCGTCAATAGATTCAGCAACGGATTCACCATCTGTGACGAAATTATCTGCAGTATATGTTCGATCTCCAATTGAAGTATCTAATGAATCTACAGATGAAGTAAGAGACTCACCATCCGTGACTTGAAAATCATTAGTATAAGTTCTATTTCCAATTGCCACATCAATATCAACACCATCTACAGTACCTGAAACAATAATATCTCCAGCTACTTCAAGATCATCAGTAAAGACGAATCTTGAATTGGCATCGTCCCAGTATAATTGTTCACCAAGAGTATTTCCGAATTGAAGAATTACGTCTCCTCCTGTGTCATCGAAGTCGAGAATGGTTGTATTTGCGTTTTGCTCGTCAACTTCGTTACTAAAGAGAAGAATATCTTCTGCTGAAGCTAACGAGGTTGTGAGTGTAAATATAGTGGCGATCGCAAAAATTCGCCTCAAATTTGTGTGTTTCATTGCCCTAGAAGTTAGAATGAGTAATTAAATACTATATAAAATGGATTTATCTGCCAATGTAATTTAAACGAATTTCACTTGCGTAAATTCTATTATTTGATCTGGCTTGGAGATTTAATTGAATGATAATAAATTCTCCAGGCGTGAAGGTTGGAACACCATTAAATGTAATGTTCTTTTGCTCCCATGTGTCTGCAACACTACTAGTCAGATCCGTTGCACCGTTTAAACTAATGAGAGTATTTGTTGTATCTTTAATTGAAATATCTAGCTGATTATCTGCAGTATTTGTTGTTAAACTTCTGGTTGTAATTTGGATTGGGGTAGCTTGCCATGAGACAAAGTCATCAGGAATTGGGACTGCAATAAAAATGTCTAAATCTTGAAGAGAAGCTTCATTTGAAGTCAGGAAATAATACGGATAATTATTTACCGCGTCGTATCCTTGCCTCATTGTAGCTAAATTATCAGTTCCGTCCTCGGTGATAAAAACTTCATCGTATTCTGGAATAAGAAGTTTAGTTTTATTTCTTGGTTTTAGTGAACTGAAATCAATATTCGTAATAGTATTGTTGTCACCATTAATAGTTTTGTTTGTTAGCGTCTGAAAATTATTTTCACCAACAACAATGGTATCTGCATCATCAAAAGTTAAGTTGATATCTGAAGTTAAACCAGCTGTGTTTATTGTTACTCCGTTACCATCGGTGTTTACTTCAAAAGTGTCTGCAGTAGTTCCTGCTGGATTTCCAACTGCATTAATGTCTACACCATTAATTAAACCAGTAAGTGTTAAATCTCCTTGGATGTTTACACTGTCATTAAAATGAAAATATCCATTATCTAAATCATATTCTAAGTATCTACCCAACGCATTTCCAAAATTTAGCCTAACATTTCCAGTACCTGCATTGTTGATTGTATCATCTGCATCAAGAATGAAAGTCTCTTGATTACTTCTCATGGCAAAGTCTGCATTTGTAGCATAGGGAAGTGAACCAATTGTTTTTCTATCATTTGTATCAGTACCATTGTCACCTGTAGGATCCATTAATTGATATTCTGTGTCCGGATCACCTGTTTCTTTTACTTCTATTTGAAAAAACTTATGCTCATCAAAATCAATTTCAGGTAGTGGAGTATTGCTCCCTAATTCAATAGTGAAAGTTCCATTTAAATAAGGTGTAATTGTATGTTCTTCTTGCCAGTTTGAATAAGTTCCGGCACCAATATTAATTGCTCCTAATCCGTCTATATCGCCAGCAACAAAATCACTGCTAGTCCATAAAGAGAATCTAAAGGTGTGAGATGTTGTAAGTGGACTACCTAAACTATCAAATAAACGCCCCTCGTATATGAAAATTTGAGGAACCGCAGAGTAGGCTATTGGTGCTATCTGAAAACAGATAACTGCTACAATAAGAATTTTACTAATTATTTTTTTCAAATCTTTTACCATTTATTTTTTTCTTGAATGTGGCTACAGCTAGAAAAATAAAAATCAATGTACCAATTATTGATATTAGAATTTGATAATTTATTTGCCCAATAATAAATGAGTTTGTGCCGAGATAGTTTAAATATATCAAATCACTGGTTTGTCGTGTAGTTGAATTAATTCTACTTCTTGAAATTGTTCGATCCATTATCTCTTGTCTACTTATTGAAAATTCATACTGTAGATCGTTTGAAACAATATCATCAGGGAATACTTGTACTAGAGTTAGAACATATTTGCCAGAAGACAAAACTACAGGAACATCTAAATTAAAATTTCCATTTAGGTTGGAAATTGTTTTTGAAACTATTATTTCTCCAGTTTCATGGTTTTTGAAGTATCCAAAAATATTTGTTGACGGCTCGGAATTTCCTCGGATAATTATTTGCTCTTCGTGTAGAGCACTGTTAATAACTATTTCATTTTCAAAATTTACTTCTAGGCCTCTTAGATTCTCGAAACTAATAATTTCAATTTCTTTATATTC
>CAYNUR010000035.1:0-9717 GCA_964400435.1 uncultured Candidatus Peribacteria bacterium | reverse complement strand
CCCATATGTTCTTCCATTTTCTCAAACATATGTTCACGAAACTCCTCTGGACTATCAAAGTCCTCACGTTCATCAAGTCCCCAATGCATCATCGAACAACTATTCCCTCCCATCATGTAGGTCCAGCCTCTAGTTCCCCAATTAGCAGTAAGCATAAATCCAAGCACACCTATAACTAGCGCCCAGATTGAAAACTTCAACAAATTAGATTTAGACATGTTCTTCACTGCCCAGATAGAAAGAAGTACTCCACCAAACACTGCAAGCACAACAAAAGTCATATGCAAGTGCCAACCAAACGAGAGCATTGAGAACGAATTTTGATACATCATGATTTTTAGGTTAGATATTTATTTAGAGCATTTTCAATAACTTCTTCAAACACGCTAAATGGCTGAGCACCAGAAATCTTCTGACCATCAACTATAAATCCTGGCGTACCAGTAATTCCCGCCTTTTGACCAGCTAACATATCTGCATTGATTTCAGACTTAAACTTCTCTTCATCCATGCAAGTAGTGTATTCATTAAAGTCCAATTCAAGATCTTTCGCATATTGATCTAATGAATCTCTTGGGATGGCAACTGTACCACCGCCACTTTGACCATCGAAAATTTTGTCATGCATTGCAAAGAAACTTTCATCACCTTTCTGGTCACGGGCACATTCAGTTGCCATTGCTGCAGGCAAAGCATCCTGATGGAAACTCAAAGGATAATCACGATAAACAAACTTCACCTTACCAGTATCTACATATTTCTCCTTTATTTCCTGATAAGCTCCACCGTAAAAACTTCTACAGAAAGGACATTGAAAATCTGAGAACTCTACAAGAGTTACTGGAGCACTCTCATCCCCAAGAAAAGCATCATCATCAGCCATATCTCCTTCAATAACAATTTCCTGAGCTGGAGAAGGGGCATCTGGAGCATTCTTCACCTGAGAATCAACATAATCATCTATCCCACTTGCTATCGCCGCTTCTAAATCATCACCTTCAAAACTATTTTGAGATGAGGCAAATTGCATCCCAAAGAACACCAGTGAACCAGAAACAGCCAATGATGCGAATATAATTGCCAACGTTAAACCTTTTTGATCTTTCATTTTATTAAGTAAGTTAAAAAAATAATTTAAAACTTACCTATTTCATTCATGCTTAACAGTTACGCCAACAAGCTTAGGACCTAAACTCGCTGGTCCTCTTATCGGGTGTTTAAAATCAAACCTCCAATTAAAACATTTCTGAAAATAATTAAATGTAACAAGACCATCTCCATCAAAATCATCAAACTTAAACTCCTCATCACACAAAATAGCATCAGAATTAGTCACAAACTCTTCATGAGGTTCACAACAATCCATTTCTTTGTCTTGAGCACCATGATGAACAGACATCTCTAAACCTTCATGCTCAAAGGCAAGTGCAGGACAAGATAAAGACAAAAATAAGAATACTGCCAATAATGTAGAAAAGAATCTTTTCACTACAATTTGTTTACAATTTTTAAAATCTCCTCAATCAATTTCTGATCAGGCTTCTTTGATCGTCCCTGCACTCCCTTCTTAAAGCAAGAATTCAAATGGTTCTCTAAAATAGTCTTATTTGCAGACTTCAAAAGCCCCAAAGCCGCTAAGTTTTGCTGCAGAACATCGATACAGTATTCATTACCTTCCACCATATCCATAACCTTATTCAAAGTCCCCGAGGCTTTCTTCAATTGGAGCAATACTTTTTTCTTGTATTCAGGAAGCATACAATTTATTTTATAAATACCTAGACCCTAGGTGCAGGTTACCCCTTGTTAACTAAAAAGTAAATCCAAAAACATGTCCAAATGTGAAAAATGCAAAATATCCAAAACAGCAGGACTCCTAACAATTCTTGCGGGAATCTTGCATTTAGGAGTGGTCTCTATCGAACATATCTCTCCCTTTCCGCCTTTAGAAACCATTTACTTCACAACAGCAGGGCTCGCTCAAATCTATGTTGGATATAAATTCTTCACTGGAATATCAAAGAAGCATTTTCTAATAGGTGCAGCAGTGAATGGCGGCATAGCTACATTATGGATTCTCACAAGACATCTCAGAGCACCATTCCAAGCGGGACCTGAACACTTCGACACATTGGGAATATTTGTCACAGTCATTGAACTACTAGCAATTGGACTTACAATACATTCACTACAAAAATCAACTCACCGCCTTAAATCTCTGTTCCACCCTATCTTAATGGCACTAGTACTAACGATTCTCAGCGGAAGCGCAAACTACGGATCCGCACTTGCAATGGAAAACGTCTTTCCATACAGAGAGTTTAATCATCATGCAGAAGAACCTGGACACGACGACCCCCCTAAACCACAAGAAGAAATAACTCAGCAAATAAACGACAACGCTGTAGAAGAAAACTCCGACTCGCACTCAGGATCTACAAAAATAGACACAACAGTCGAAGACATTGAAGACGACCACGCCGATGATGGGCACGGTCACTAAACCCTGGAAATCTCACTATAAAAAGTTCGGACAACGTCCACCCTGGGGAGCCATCGAAATACAGCAAAAGGCTTTTTTGCCGTACCTCCAAAATTTACTCACAAAACAAAATCACTTTAAGTATAATTCAAACCGGCTTTTTCAAGGAAAAAATCACCCCTCAATTATCCCATTCAAATATTCAACCAATTCCTCCATCTGAGAATTCAATTTCGCAATCCCTCTCTTTTTTCTGACTAAACTCTTTTCATTCATATAAAGACGCCTATTTACTTCAATCTGAAGCCCGTACAATCCATTTCTAGAACAATGATGGCCTAGTATATATTTTCCTTCATAAGGATCATTCAAGGCTACAGAATAACCCAAGTCCTTAAAGAAATTGATAACTTTTAAAGTAATCGAGCGCGGACAAGTTGTAAAATGTCTATTACCAATAACTATATCTGCACGAGTCTTTCCTCTATCAAGCTTTGCTTCTGGACCAACGCTCCTCAAAGAATGACCATCAATTAAAAACTTAACTTTATCTCTAAAACTCTCAATTTTTTCATGAAACGGATCATGATATTTCTCAATTCTATCAACAATTTTTTCAATCGTCGGAGGTTTTTTGTAAACCTGTTTACAATCTTCATTAACACTCACAACTACTCCATCACGAGCAAGCTGGTACTCTAATTCAATATGATCTGGAGCACGATTATAGTCTGCAACAAGTCTTGAAACCTTGCCCTTTAAAACATGGGCATTTGAAACACCAAAAATCTCATCAGTATATAAATCTGCTTCATTTCTTATCTCACGGTCACTCAACAACATTTCTTTCCTAATCACTTTAGGAACAAAATAAGAACTATGACCACACACAACTAAAATAGGATTTTTCATATTAATATTGTAACCAATCTACGACAGGAAAAAAACTCTTACGCCATTTTTTCATCCAATTTTCAACTATCCACTCTGCTGGAGACTTCCCTTCTATAAAAATAAATTCTTCAATCGGTCTCAAATAAATACTTTCATCATTTTTTTCAATATCTCGAATTTTTACTTTTTTCAAATTATGCTTCGCTATTTCAATCAAGTTTTTTGCAATATCCAAAACTTGCTGATCTCTAAACTTAGTATTTACTGCGTGCTTTGCAACATCTTTACGTAAATTCATAAAATCAACATAAGACCAAATACTTGTCATTTCATCCAGCTTTTTTAAAGATCCTTCATCGTAAGCTAAACCTTTAATCAAAGCAGCAACAGAAGGAATAAGATATGGAGGTAAACTATCAACAAAACGCAATTCAATAACTGATTTAGATTTAACACTCTTCCAAGCACTCTTCATATGCAAATTAAAATCATCCATACAAGCCACATGACCTTTATAACCTTCCTTCAAAAAATCTTTAAAACTCATATTTGGCTTAAGCCAACCTTCCTCTCTCTGAATCATTAATAAAGGCAAAGACAATAGATGTTCAATCCAAGAATCCATACTAAAATCCGATTCATAAAGTTCCCTAGGAATATCGAATTGAGGCAATCCATTCTCATGCGCAACATGCGAACGAAAACTCATATATCCAGAAAACTGACGCTTACTAAATGGTGAATTTGCAAACATTGCAGTAATAATAGGAGAAAGTTTTGTAAAAACACGTGTTTTTAACGCAAAATCCTCTTCATTCTTAAAATCAATATTAACATGTATTCCGGATGTTTTTTTATACCAAGCTAAACCAAAATCATTTCCACTTTCTTTCTTTTTGGTAAAATAATCCAAAAGAATCTTCTTTCGATCATCCATTAAATCACGAATTTCTGCACTTTTAACAAAAGGATGATAACCACAACCCACCCAAATAATTCCAAACATTTTAGATATTTCAGCAATTTCATACTGATAAATTCTCAATTCTCTAGCCAAATCGTGTATCGAATCATGTGGGCTTCCAGCAAGTTCAATCCTCCCATCAGATTCCAAATGTAAATATGCATTACCCCGTTTCATTGAGATAATTCTTTTTCCTTTTTGCTTAACAATCTCCCAACCCAACTCTTCATAAAGAGCTCCTAAAACAGCCAAATAACCTCTAGCCCCACCATAGGTAGGAGGTACACTTTTTTCATAAAACAAACCAATTTTCTCTACCTCAATCCCAATCTTAGGAACATAGTCTTCAGGATCCTTAGTAAACAAAGCCTGAATCTCTCTTATATTTAAAGTGTCTCTATTCATAAACAAATTAACCCTAACATATTAAGTTAATTCTTTCAAAAAACCTCATAAAAACTGAGCTAAAACAAATTTGAACTTAGAAAATTCCTTCACCTAACTCCACATAACCTTCCTTCAAATCAAAATAAAAAAGACTTTTTTTACCTTCATTTAAAAGATACTGAGCAGCATCCTTAAATAATTTCAAATCAAAATCCCCTTTTTCAATATTTTGCGACTTTCCTCCAACAACCTTCTTCAAAAAAGAAACTTTTTCAAAAGTATCCCGGTAAGATCTTGCAATAAACTTTATTAAACCATCAGAAAATTCATATAAATCAAACTCATAATAATACTTATAAGAGCCATCCTTATTCTTTTCAAAATCCTTAATGTGTTCAATTTTAATATCCATAAAATAAATTACTCCTAACCAATCCATTTAATTTTTTAAGATACATATTGACAAAACAATATCTTTTTACCTAAGCTTAGCACAGAAACAAATAAATAAAGTAATTATAAATTATATGAGACTATTCATTAAAACTTTAAAAACTCTCCTCGGACTATGGACAATAATTGGAGCGAGTTACATGATTCAAAACTACGACATTCTAAGAAATGAATGGGCTTCACAAATACTTCCAGATTTTTTCTGGATAATTCTGGCAATAGTTGAAATCTTTTTAGCCATAGGAATAATCCTCTCCTGCTGGGGGAAATTTAAAAAATTAACTATCCCTTGCTCATCAATATTAGCAATCATAAATTTCGCTGGTATATTTATCTACACAGGGTATGAAGGAGTTTCGGGTTCTCTCTGGGGAATAATCCCCGCACTCTTATTTTGTGTAATAATTATCCACCACTTTAAAACCTCAAAATAGAATTAGACCATAAACGTAATGGTATAGATAAAAACATCAATATGACCAATCAAGAAATCGCCACAGGAGTTGTCCATGAAGTTCCGGACGACATGAAAGAAACTCTAACTTCAAATCCAGACATTTTAGAAAAATGGAACAACCTTACTCCCCTAGCCAGAAATGAATGGATCTGCTGGACAACAATTGTTAAAAAAGATGAAACAAGAAAAAAACATCTAGTTAGAATGGTTGAAGATCTTGAAAAAGGAAAAAAAAGACCTTGCTGCTGGCCTGGCTGTCCACATAGAAGACCAAATGCCAAAAAATGGTTTAAATAAAATCCTAAGCTAATTAATCAAACTTTCTAATATAGAAATATAATTCCTATAAACACCAACGTTTTTCTGAAATATATTTTTCAACTCCTCTCGATCAATCAAATTATTTTCAACTAAAATTTCTAAGGAAATTATCTCACACTCTCTCGAACCAGGTGAATTAGCCCAATAAATTAAATCTTTCTTTAAATACTCCAAAACTGATAAATCATATTTCCCCACCAACTCCAACAAAAGATCATAACGCGCATCTAAATCAATGTTTAACAAAAAATTTTTTACTCTTTCTACCTCCCTCACTCCTAAATCAACAAAATACTGATGTATTCTTGAAGCAATTGGCCAATTCCGATCTATCGACCAAGATAACATCTCATCAAGATAGCCTTTATTCTCTGGATGACCTAAAGCAATAATCCTTTCAACGGAGTCAAAGTCATGCTTATCCTTAATTTCCAACTTATTCATCATGCAATTCAAATTCTTATTTTAAATTTATACAACCAATCACGTATAAACACAATAAAACTAGACTAAAGGAGTCAAAAGTGGTAAAATAACAAGAAGCAAAAATAAAAACCTAAACATGATAAAAACTCTCGCAAAAAAAATCCTGCAGAATATTTTACCTGCATTTTTAATCAGTACAGTCGTCACCGCAGGTATGACCTTTGCTGCAGACAGATACTGGGTCGGTTCTGGTGGAAACTGGAGTGACTCAGCTAATTGGTCTAGCACTTCAGGAGGTACCGGTGGAGCAAGCGTTCCCACATCAATTGATAGAGTATTTTTCGATTCAAGTAGTGGTAATGCAGTTATTGATATAGACGCAAATGCAGAAGATATAAATTTACAAGCAGATTATCTAGGTACTGTATCCCTTGGAACTCGAAAAATCACATTATCCGCAGATGCAGGTAGAGGTATAGATATTTTAGGAGGTACTATTGATGCTGACGAAGGTACAATAGAATTTATCGGTACGGCACCTGATAATTCTATTGAACTCGATGGCGGAACTTTAAGAGTTGAAAACTTCATCGTAAACAAACCATTTACTACTCCAGATAGTGCAGTAGGTATACCAGCTGGAAACACATTAATAGTAGAAGGAACAACAACACTTACTCAAGGTGAACTACAATCCACAGGAACCTTAATTGCTGAAGGTCCTTTTAATTTAGCTTCAACATTCACAAGTATTAACGGTGGATTTAATGTAACCCTACAAACAAATGGAACAGTAAATCTACCTTCAAACGTAAACCTAACCAGTGCAAGATTTACAATAGATAATTCAGCAACAACAGTTACACCTACAGGTGCTTCAGACTTTGAAATCGATGACCTTACAATTACAGCAAATGGAGGAACTTTTGATAATTCAAACAATTTAGACCTACCTAGCTGGGGAGATATCGTCATTAATGGTGGAACTTTCAATAAAGGTGATTCTACACTAACAATCACAAGAGATTTTAACATGTCTGGAGGTATATTTAATGCTGGATCTGGAGCAATGAATATGACTGTTAGCCCAAGGTACTTCACACTTTCAGGAGGTACTTTTAACGGAGATACCGCTGACATGGATCTTGAAAACGTAGACATTACAGGAGGTATATTCAACGCAGGAACGTCAGGAATTTTAGACACCGAAGATAGCTTTGACATTAATGGCTCAACTGCAGAATTTTATGGAGGAGGAAAAAATATAACAGTCACAGGTTCATTTACTAATTTTAACCATATTAATGGTGACGCTGATTTAGAAAATGCAGACCTTACAGTTGGTAGTGATTTCAATATGTCAAAAGGTACATTCCTTTGTGGAACAGGAACTATTAGCCTTGGGGACTACTTAGCCATTGGTGATTCCTCAACAGACGACGCACCAGATCCTGGTCTTGTTTTTGACTGTAGTAATGCAACTGCACTAGAGATGGGGTTATATTTCGATCTTAACCTTGATGACTCTTTAGTTTCATTCATAGCACCTTCAAACATTATGACTGTAGGAGGAAACTGGCAACACCAAGATGCTTCAACCTTTGACGCAAATGGTGGTACCGTAGTTTTTGACGGAACAGTAAACCAAAACTACCAATCACTTAGTGGAGATAATGCAGCTACACCATTCTACAATTTAGTAATTAATAAACCAGCAGGTACTTCAGTTGTAAGTACCAACGATGCTGACTTAAATGTCACTAATCACCTTGAAATCACAAGTGGTACACTTAGCTTCACAGATGATGACATTTACGTAAGCGGAGATTTCATCATGTGTCCAACAGCATTCAGCCCAGGTTTAATTTCAACAGACTGTTCATTAACAACTCCTGGAGATGCTGTTCTAACACAATCAAATAGCACTTTTAACTTCAATGGTGGAGACCAAAATATCTACGGAGATAACATCACCTTCAATGGTCTTTCAAAAATTGCTACTGCAGACTCAACTCTTACTTTTGAAGCAGGAAATACTTTTAATGCAAATGGTACAACAACTTTTGGTAGTAATTCAACAGCGAATATCCTTTCACTTAGATCTTCTTCAGACAACACACAAGTAAATTTTGCCCCAAGCGGAGCCAGAATTATCTACAACGTAGACGTTAAAGACAATAATAACACAAGTACAGAAATCGTTCTCAACCCAATCGACAACTCTACAGACAGTGGAAATAATACAAACTGGACATTCAATACATCTACAGTCGGAGTAAATAGCGTTAACATTACTCCTAGCTCGCCAGGAACTGAGCAAGATATGATTGCAAATGCTTCATTGACTGCTTCCGCAATACCAGTATTTAATTGGTTTGTAGATGGAAACTCAATCACTGAATTCCTTTTAGAATTTGAGGGACATACTGGTGATGAATCATCATTAACACTAGACCTTTCAGGGAATGAGAACAATGGAATCGTTTCTAATGCAGATTGGGGAGGAAGCTTTGGTTATAACGATAATAGTGGAGGATACTATTTTGATGGTTTAGGTTCAGACTATATTACTCTAGCAAACAATCACTACGATTCGATTACAGTTGCCACTTGGTTTAAGACTGATGATGCAACTAAAGAACAAGTAATTATTTCAAAAACACAGTCGGGTGAATACCAATTAATGCTAAACCAAAATTCAGTTTGTACAGCAAACCACCTATGTTTTATCATTCATGATGGAACTACTTACTACGGAGCTGAATATGATGCCTCCAATATTTCAGACAACGTCTGGCATCACGTTGTTGGAACATATGACGGAGAAACTGTTTCTATTTACGTAGATGGTATACTAAGAGAGGCCAATACAGACCCCAGTGGCAACATTCAATCAAACTCAAGCCCTATTTGTATAGGTGAAGAAGCAGGTTCAAGCTCGTGTAATGGGGGATTAAATTTTCAAGGTTATATAGACCAAGTTATAATTTCCGACAGAGTATACACTGCCGGACAAATCGAAAATATCTACACTTACGGAAATCTCTCAGTTATCGACACAGACGAAACAACAACTGGAGAAGAATGGACAGTAGCAGTTTATCCGGTTAACAATGACCTCCAAGAAGTAGGACAACCAGCTTCTGACACAGAAACAATTCAAGCTCAAGGTCTAGTGGTTCCAGAGTTCAGTTTTTACATGTTATTACTTACTGTTGGCGCAGGATTCTGGATGCAAAGACATTAAAATAAAATCTCGACTAATATTTAAAAGTTAGTAGAGAAATATTAAACAAAAAAATTTCACCCTGCCCTCGCCCATCCGTGGGCCTT
>CAYNUR010000034.1:0-9862 GCA_964400435.1 uncultured Candidatus Peribacteria bacterium | reverse complement strand
CTCTAAATATTCACCTTCTACCTTACAAATTGGGGTACCTTTCTGTGGATACCAACTTTCTCTAAATTGAGTTAAATCCAAATCAGAAGCTGCCTCCATAGCAGAGACAAAATCTTCTGTGGTAACTGCAGAGCCATCATGTCTCTCAAAATAAATCTCCATTCCCTTTACAAATTTTTCACGACCAATAAACGTATCAATCATTCTAATGACTTCAGCACCTTTATTATAAATCGTGCTCGTATAAAAATTATCGATCGACATCGCCGATTCTGGACGAATTGGATGAGAATTTGGCCCAGCATCTTCCACAAATTGTGAGTCTCGCAAAATCCTAACATCAGAAATCCTCATTGCAGTTCTAGATCCCATGTCACTTGAAAATTCTTGATCTCTAAATACAGTCAAACCTTCTTTCAAAGTCAATTGAAACCAATCACGACAAGTCACACGATTTCCAGTCCAATTATGAAAATACTCATGAGCAATTACGCCTTCGACACTCAAGAAATCATAATCAGTCGCAGTAACAGGATCAGCTAAAACATAAGGAGCATTAAAAACATTCAAACCTTTATTCTCCATAGCCCCAGCATTGAAATCATTCACAGCAACAATCTTATAATCATCTAAATCACACTCCAATCCAAACATTTCCTCATCCCATTTCATCGAGTTTTTCAAAGAAGTCATTGCATGTGAACATTTATCTTCATTTCCTTTTTCCACAAAAATTTCCAAATTTACAGTACGTCCTGACATAGTCAAAAACTCATCTTTAACTACTTCCAAATCACCAGCAACCAAAGCAAAAAGATAGCAAGGTTTCTTAAATGGATCTTCAAAAACCAGTACAGATCGACCATCTGACAATTCACTTTCACTAATTAAATTCCCATTTGAAAGTAAAACCGGATAATCATTTTTATGCGCAATTATAGTAGTTTTATACAGCGACATATTATCTGGACGATCAATAAAAGGAGTAATTTTTGAAAAACTTTCAGCCTCACATTGAGTAGTCAAAATTTCATTCGAAAAATACAAACCTTCACCAGATTTATTTGCTTCAGGATTCAAAACATTTTGGATTTCTAAAACAAACTCAGCCTTTTCAGGAAACAAAATCAACTCATCATCGGTTTTTTCGTAATTACTTTCAGAAATAATCTCACCATCAATTTTAATATGTTTAAGATCTAAATTCTCAGCGCAGTCCAAAACCATTCGCGGATATTTACCATCAAATTCTTCAACCTTATAATGAGAATTAAATTCAACATTCATTGAAGAAGAAACTATCACCTTTTGCTTATCAATAATTTCAAAAGTAAGCTCAATATTTTTTACTAAATAAAAACAAGGCTTATAAAGTGAAAGATGAAGCATGTTGTCACTTTTAACATCAAGTTTGTCCGGCATAAACATAATATTTTGATCAGAAAATGAGATTTCGTTTTGAATTCAGTTTTATATATTATGAATGAAGAATCAAGCACTAACAAAAACATTATGTCTGACGAAAAAAACATCTCGAATGAAGATTGGAAAGAAAAGTTAACACCTGAACAGTATAGGGTATTAAGAAACAAAGGAACCGAAGCACCTTTCACAGGAGAATATTATAAACACAAAGAAGACGGAAGTTATAATTGCGCAGCATGTGGAGCAAAACTTTTTGCCTCAGACACAAAATTCGAATCAGGTTCAGGCTGGCCAAGCTTTTGGGAAGCGGCAGAAAAAGATGCAATTGAATACGTAGAAGATCATTCGCATGGAATGACAAGAACAGAAGTAATTTGTGCAAATTGCAAATCACATTTAGGACACGTTTTTGAAGACGGCCCAAACCCAACTGGGAAAAGATATTGTATTAATTCTGTTTGTTTGAATTTTAAGAAAAAAGATGAAAATTAGCATGAACCACTTCGGGTTCATGCCGCCGGCTCGAAGTTAATGACCAAAATCAAAGAAACAAAAGAGGAGTCGATTGAGCGACAAAAATTTCCAAGAAGATAAAAATAAGCCACTTCAATCGTAAAAACGATTTGAAGTAGTGTAGGTATGTACCACTTCGGGTACATACCACAGTGCAAGGAGACAAACGAGAAGACGAAAGCAGCTGTACATCTAGTACAGCTGCCGAGCGACGAGGAAGTTGACGCAACAATGCGCCCCTTCAAATCGTTTTTATTCGATGAAACCTGGGCGTTCGTCTACCATCCAAGTCAAATAAGCTTGCCAACGAGTCATCCATTTAAAGAATCTCTTATAACTCTTCCAGAAAAACTCATGTCTTTTTCCAGTAATAAGTTGATACCAGAATTGTAGGAACATTAGGATACCAACCCAAATTGACCATACCCACATAATCCACATAATAACAAATACCCAAAGACCTCTAAAGATAAAAAGTCTTGAGATTGTTTCTCTGTATGGAACTTCTAGTGAAATTTGTTGTTTAGCATCACTTGAAGATTTAGTCATTTCTTCTGCCATAGGAATAAGGTTTAGAAAATAAAACAACCTCTATATTTTTAGATTTAAAAAGAACTTTTTGCAAGTAAGTTTTACTAAAAGATCAAATATACTTATTCAAAATTTAGAATAACTTCCAAAGTTCCCGTACCACCTCTATCACGTCTTCCTTCATAAACTCGCACTACATAAGGCAAGTTCGATAAATATTTTCTCAAATAAGGTTTAATCACTGGCATCCCTTTTCTAGAATGTAAACCTTTACCAGTAATAAAAAGTACTTTCGTTAATTTTCTCCTCCGACATTCATCTAAAAATTCATCAGCCATTTCACTTACTTCATCCATTCTCAAAACTCCCCTATCATGAAAATCAAATTCCTCTTGAGGTTTGCTCAAGTTATCATATTTATTATTCTTCTTATTTTTAAGTGCCTGTTTCCTTTTCTTTCCCATATTGATTACTTATAATACAAAAAATTAAAAACTTAGAATGAAAAAACTAATCATACCAATCTTAGCGGTAATTATAATTTTATTTCTAGTGATTTTCTCTCCAATCAAAACAGAGACGAATCAAGACATCAATGAAGATTCAGAAATAATTCATGGAGAAATCATCCAGATTAACTCTACACAAACACTGCAATCAGATGAAATAGAAGAATTATCGACGAATATAAAACTTAAAATTAAAAAAGGTTCAAACAAAGATGAAATAATTAACATTGAAGTAATAGAAGACCAAATTAGTGGACCACAAAATTTTGAAGAAGGAGATGAATTAATGATCACAGCGTTTGAAAATTCAAATGGAGAAATAGAATATTTTATTACTGACTTCGTACGTGAAAAAAGTCTCTTAACTCTTTTCGCAATATTTGTAGTTATTGTTGTTGCAGTTACACAATGGCAAGGTGTCGGTTCACTTTTTGGAATGGTTTTCTCTTTTACAATTATTTTCAAAATTATTCTTCCACTCCTTCTAAATGGATTTAATCCCATTCTCGCAGCAATAATCGGAGCAGTTTTTATTACACCAATGACTTTTTATCTTGGACATGGAGTCAGCAAAAAAACAACAATTGCCGTAATTGGAACCCTGATCACAGTAACAATAGCAGGTTTATTAGCTGTGATTTTTTCCGAAACTGCAAACCTCACTGGACTAGCTTCAGAAGAAGCAGCATTCTTAAGCTTAGAGGCAAAAGAAAAAATCAATTTTGAAGGACTAGTTTTAGCTGGAATGATTATCAGTATTTTAGGGATTCTCGATGACATTACAATCTCTCAATCATCAGTAGTTCATCAATTAAAAGCAGCAAAAAAGAAAATAAAATTTAAAGAACTCTTCCAAAGATCCATGAGCGTAGGAAGAGATCACATTTCTTCAATGGTAAACACCTTAGTTTTAATTTACACAGGAGCCTCTTTACCTTTACTAATGCTCTTCATGGATTCATCACAAAACTTCCAAGACGTTGTAAATTTAGAATTCCTAGCTGAAGAAATCATCCAAACACTAGTCGGCAGTATCGGAATAATCCTAGCAGTACCAATCACAACAATTTTAGCCTGTTTAATTGTAAAAAAAGTTACTAAAGAAGACTTAGAACATAGCGGTTGTAGCCATTGTCATTAAAATCCTAAAAAATGAAAAACCACAAAATATTCTCAATGCCTTTCGCAAAAGTCTACCCTCTTTACATTCAAAAAGTTGAAAAAAAGGGCAGAACAAAAAAAGAAGTAGACCAAGTTATTTTCTGGTTAACAGGTTACGACGAAAAAAGTCTTAAAGAACAAATTGATAAAGAAAAAGACTTCGAAACTTTCTTCGCCGAAGCCCCGGAATTTAACAAAAACGCCTCAAAAATAACAGGAACAATCTGCGGATACAAAGTACAAGAAATCGAAAATAAACTAATGCAAAAAATTCGCTACATGGACAAACTAGTAGATGAACTAGCAAAAGGAAAAGATATGGAAAAAATCTTAAGAAAGTAAAACAAGAAAACTTCTAAACTTGCTGGAAACAATGCAGGTATATACCACTTCGGGTACATACCACGTGCAAGGAGACAAGGAGGAGGGATTGAGCCGTATTAAAAATACGGCGATTGACCGACGACGTAGCTCGACGAAGCAATGTGCTGCTTCAAATGATTTTAGTCGCAGATAGCAGGAGGATTTGAAATCACCTCCGTCGCATAATGCACCGTCAAATAATATTTCCCAGTTCTTTCATCAATAGCAACACCCAAACCAATCTCATCATAACTTGGATTCACAATACTATCATAATGAGGACTATAAGCTTGTCCCTTTTCACTCATGAAAAAATTATAGCCACTTTTTATGGCCGAAATAAACTGATCAGTACAATCTTCAGCATCACAACTATAAACTCCCCAATTAATATTTTCCACAGCATAGGAACCTCCCACTTTTTGGAATTCCAATCCCAAATCCTCAAACCAATCCAAAATTAACCAAAAATCATAATAAGCGGTTTGACCAGGTCTCTTGTGATCAATATAACCACGATCTTCCGAAATTTCTGACCAAATAGTAGCCGTACGATTTAATTGCGGATTATAAGTAAATTCCTTCAATCCCAACAATCTTCTCTCCTGATTATACCATTCTAACCAAGTAGCTCTAACTCGATCCATATCTATATTATAAGGTAAATCCTCTTCCAAAGGTGTACATTCCTCATATTCCAGTTCATAAGCTGAACGACTTTTTCGATCAATAATATTATTAGAATATCTCCACAACATTGCAGCCATTTCACCACGAGAGACATTTTGAGACAAACTACCAAAAGTACTAGGAACGTAACCTTTCCCAGCAAAAGTGCGCACATAAGGACTAAACCATTCTTCACCGACAATAGAAGGTTTCTCCATTTCAAAAACCTCCACAGCAATTTTTAAAGCCTCAGCCAAATTTACTGATTCAGCAGGACCAAATCGCCCATCTAAATAACCTTTAACATATCCTTGTGTCTTTGCATAACAAACATAAGGTGAAAACCAATCGTTAGCTGATACATCAGTAAAACAATCCTCAGCAAAAGTATCAGGCTCTTCTTCTAATTTATAACTTAAAACAATCTTTAAAAACTCTGCTCTATTCATATCATTCTGAGGACGAAAAGTTCCATCATCATAGCCAGAAAAAACGCCCTGCCCTGCTAATCCATTAATTGCTTCATTAAAAGGATATCCCGACTCTAAATCATCAAAAGCCAGAACATTTGAAGACATAAAAAACGTCCCCAAAAAAATTAAACTTAATATTTTTTTCATAACCAAAATTACAGCTAGCTAATCCTAGCAATTAATTCCAACAAATCCAACTGAAACTACTCTACATAAGGAACAACCAAATATTCATTCCTAGAAGGATTATTCAAATCAGTAATATAACCTTCAGTCTGAGGATAAGTTGTTACGATACTAACACCAGGCTGAGCAAAACTATCACCATTATATCGATTATACTTGTCCACAATCCCCTCTCGAGCATGTTGACTATTCAAATCATCCAAATAACCATCTCGCACACCTCCCGACAAGTCTGACAAATAACCATCATTAACACCTTCATTCAAACTGTTTAGATAGCCATCTTTAACACCTCCTGAATCTAAACCAGTAAGGTATCCATCACGTACTCCTCCTGATAAATCATCAAGATAACCATCCTTCACACCTCCTGACAAACTATCCAAATAGCCATCATGAGACACAGAACCAGTCAAACCATCCAAATAACCATCTTCTACACCAACAGTTAAACTATCTAAATAACCGTCTTTTACACCTCCAGAAAGATGAGTAAGATAACCATCTCTCACACCCCCTGACAAACTACTCAAATATCCATCCCTCACACCAGCTCCACCAACACCTTGAACAACTCCATGATTTGGAGAATTACTACTTAAATCTTCCAAATAGCCTTCATGACCATGATATCCACCATGTTTTTCTATATATCCCTCCGCCGGAAGATCATCATTATACTTAACACTTTCAACATATCCCTGATCTGGACACCAAATTACACCTGCTGCAGAACGATAACCACCTTTACATTCCTCATCTGACCAAGAATATTCAGCATCATATACAGGATTTGCAGAAGACAAATATTCAAAATAATTTTCTGCCTCTTCATTTTCAAAATCATTTTCACTCAAAGATTGATAAGTAATTGTAACTTTACCTTTATTATTGTTATCAATAGCCACACCCTTCACTCTTTCACTTGGCAATTGATCCAATAAAGAACGTGATAATTTTGAGGCTTCACGAGGAAGAACTGGTACTTTATTCAAATCCGCATGCAACTCTGAATCATCATTTGAATCAACAAATCTAGGCACTTTTTCCGGCTCATTATTTGTTGAATTTTCAGCTATTTCTTCGTCTGAATAACGAGGAATCTTGGCATTATCAAAAGCTTCTTCACTACCTGAACATGCGGAAAGAAAAAACATCGAAACCAAAATTGATAATTTTCCTAGATTTTTCATAGATATCTTTAAAGCACTAAATTTAAACACAAAAATTAAGACTTGTCAAGAAGCAAATTAATGTTTATACTGCAAAACCTTCTAAAGGTAATTCATAAATATTACAAACGAATAATCATGGAAGATTCAGGAAAAATAATCATTTCAGGTGAAAAACCAAATGGTTCAAAAGATGAGCAAGATAGAATAACACAAGAACTCCCAGATACAATTGTCCCTGGAGAAGGATTTTTTAATCGACCACCATCTACAGCCCATCCAGAAGTTGATCCTGAAGCTGAAACATTGTGCATGATGACAAGACAAGAAGTAGACCAACAAATATATATTCCAAATGGAAAATACAAAAATCCTACTGAGGTAGAAGCAAATAGAAAGCCAGAAAAAATAGACAAAAAACCATTTACTTCTTCAACAATTACAGAAGCAATAGAAACACCTGAAGAACCAATTCCACCAGAGATTCAAAAAATAAACTTATTAAGAAAACTAGAAAAGGACTTCTTATCTAGTCCTTTTGAAAGTGAATCTCCAGCAACAGTAATTTTGGAGATTATTGATTATTTCGAAAATTCACCAGAATTTAAAGACTCTGGTATTACTTTTGCAATTAAAACTTTTGGAAATAAATTCTCGAGAGGATTAAGAAGAATTACATCTGGAATGATTGAAAAGCTTACACCAGATGCAAGAAAACTAGGAACGCTTTCGATTAACATTCCAAACATAAATATCGAAGAAGTCGAATCTCTAGAATTTGGAGTACTATTTAATGGAAAAAGTAAAATCGAAATCATCGCGGGAAATAAAGGAAAAAACCAAAGACAAGCTGAAAAAACATTACAACTTGTTAAAACCGAAATGGAATTACTTTTAGAACGTAAAAACAATGCTGAAAGAGCGATTGAAGTGGAAAAAGAAAGAAAAAAAGCAATTGAATTTGCAAAAGAAAATATCGTTGCAGAAATAAATAAAGCAAATTTTGGGAACCGAAATTATAGCCGAAAAGAAGCTGTAGAAATAATTCGAACAATACAAAACCTTTATCCTCCAAAACCTGAAAGTGATAAAAATCATGCACTAGTAAATTCAGATAATCCACTTGGAACTCTAGATATATACGTTGAAGGCCATGAAGTAAAAATCAAATTTTTCTACAACAGAGATCACCACTTCTATGAAACATTTAGTGCAAAAGATCTCTATACAGGAGAAATTTTCATGGAAGCTGGAAAGTAAATCCGTAAACCATTGAGAAAAAAACGTTTTTTTGTTATAATTTAGGGATTTATAACAAAAATAAAAATGAATCTTGACGGTTTAAATAGCACCCAAACACAAGAACCTCTAGAACAACCTCAACGAGACCATGAGAATGCACAAAACATGCACAAAGAAGGCATGAACGCAATTAAAGAAAAAGAAAAACTTGAAAAATCTTCTGAAGAAAACTTAGAAAATCTCAAATCAGGAATCAATAACGTAAAAGCACAAACTGAATCTACTCATTCACAAGTTCAAAATACGCTAAACCCAACTCAAGAAACTCAAAAAAATCCTGAAAAAGAAGTAAATATTGAAGATAAAAATGCGTTAGCAGAAAAAGGATTATTAGCATTAATCAAAGAACTAGAAGAGAAAATTGCTGGAGTTAAAAAACCAGAAATAAAAGCAAATGGTGAAAAAGTTTACAAAATTCAATCGCTACCAAAAGCTGAAATGCTAACTTGGCTAACAGATTACGTCAGTAAAATAGAAAAATACAACGAACTACACCGACAAAATCATCCTGAAAGTAAACTAGTAAAAACTCCAAATTCAGTTCCAACAATAACTTTCGAATTAACCGTAGAAAAAACAGATACAGAGATTAGAACTATTCAAACTGAAAACTTAAAAAAAGCTCAAGAGAACACACCATTCTACCTATTTTGGCAAAAACCAAAATCAATTCAAGACTTACCAGATCATTTACAAGAAGTGCCTGATTCTGAAAGTTTCACTTTAAATATTTTCAATTCAAATGGACAGTTCTATCTAGAGACAAAATCTCCGTACGGAAAACAGTTACTATCTGAATCAAATTATCACGATTCTACGGCAGCAATTGAAATGTCCGCAGAAAACACTGATCAAGAAACCCAAGGAAAACTAGATAAAACAAATGAAACTCCACAAACAAATCCAACTCAAACAACAAAAAATCCACAAGAAAGAACAAAAGAAACTACAGTAGATCAAGAACAAAAAGCTGCTTAAATATCTATAAATAATTTAAGCCCACCAAAAAATAACAAAAAAAAGAGAAGTTTGTGTTATATAAAAAGTGCAGCGATTGAGCGACGACGAAGCTCGACGCCGCAGTATACAAACTCTAAGAATTAGTTCGCCATTTAATTGAACACCCTATGGAAGGATTTTGACCTTCACTGAGGTGTTCACCATCAACTAATTTCATCAAAGCATCATCCAATTCATTCTTTGTTACTGATGATTCATCTTTCCAATTATCGTCCACCCTCCCATGATAAGCCAGCTCCCTATTTTCATCATAAACATAAATATCAGGAGTACATTGAGCTTTAAATTTTTTAGCAACTTCCTGAGTCTTATCCTGTAAATAAGGAAAATTCATTCGATACTTTTCATAATATTCTTTCATTTTTTCCATACTATCCTCAGGATAATCCGGATGAAAATTTGGATTTATTCCAATAAATTGAACTCCAGAAACTTTGTGTTTTTCTTGTAACTTTACCAATCTATCCCAAATAGCTTGAACATAAGGACAGTGATTACACATAAAAACAACAACTAAAACTTTCGCATCTTCAAAATC
>CAYNUR010000033.1:0-9888 GCA_964400435.1 uncultured Candidatus Peribacteria bacterium | reverse complement strand
TCTCTAGCTCAACACATACTTCAAATATTGAATTCTTAAGTAAAGTTAACGAAGAAAAATTAATCAGTTTTATTAATAAGGAATTCAATTTGGATTCTCTAGCTCCTAAAAATGCGACTTTTGAGATCTCGGAATCAGGTAGTCTAGAAGTTGTTTCAGAAAAAAGTGGAAAAACTTTAGATAAAGAGAATTTATTTAAAGAAATAAAAGAACACGTCGGAAAATTTGAAGAATCAGCAGAAATAGAATTAGCATTAATAGATCAGGAACCAACAATTCTTAAGTCTCAACTAGAGCCACAAAAAGAAAAAATACTTAGCTCACTTGAACACCAAGTTACACTTGTTGATCCAATTTATAGTGACCCTTGGTATCTAAAACTTTCAGAAAATCTAGACTGGATAGAATTTGAAGAAAAAGAAGGACAAATCGCACTTAAACTAAAACAAGAAAAATTAGATGAATTTATTGATGCAGAAATTTCTGAATGGCTTGATCTTCCTGTTGAGTCTGTAAATTTAACTAAAGACGATAACGGAGAAATAATAATTGAAGGAAAAGGACACGATGGTAAAAAAATTCAAAGAGAAATGTTTAAAAACGCCATTGAAGTAGCCGTTGCTAACAAGATTGATGAAGTTATTATTCCTGTAAAAACTGTTCAGCCAGAAATAATCATTTCCGAAGAACTACAAGAAATGGGGATTAAAGATAGGATATCAGTAGGTCACACATCATTCTACGGATCGACTGCAAATCGTGTACATAACGTAAAAACAGGTGCCGCAAGGTTTAATGGTCAAATGATTGCTCCAGGTGAAGAATTTTCATTTAATAACACTTTAGGAGCTGTAAACGGTGCTACTGGATATAGAATGGAGTTAGTTATCAAAGCGGATGGTACAGTTCCAGAATATGGAGGTGGACTTTGCCAAGTTTCTACAACTATGTATAGAGCTGCTCTACATTCTGATGTTGAAATTACTGCTAGAAGACCACATTCTTATGCGGTTTCTTATTATTCTCAAGTTGATGGTCACGGATTAGATGCAACAATTTACCTTGGAGGTCAGGATTTAAGATGGAAGAATAACACAGAAGGACATATTCTTGTGCAAGCATATGTATTAGATGATTATGAACTTTATTTTATTTTTTACGGAACAGATACTGGTAAAGACGTGAAATTAGAAGGTCCATACTTATCTAATTATCATTCTCCAGGTGGTCCACAATACATTGAAAGTAATAAAGTTGCTCCTGGCCAGACTAAACAAGTTGAAGTACCACACACAGGCTTTGATGCAATGTGGTATAAACATGTGACTGATGAAAGCGGAGAAACAGTCGTAGAGCCATTATTAAGTAAATACAAAGCAATCCCAGCTAAATTCTTAGTTAATAACTCTCAACCAGCTCCAGTTCCAGGTGAAACTGAGGAAGGAGGTTAATAAAATTTATTTTTCAACCTTCTTTAACTCTTTATTAAGTTCTTTTAACGTAGAGTTTTCTGGTTCAATCTCTAACGCTTTTTTAATAATATCTCTAGCTTGATCAATCTCTTCATTTTCAATCAAAAGATCAGCAAGTAGAATCATGTATTCAACATTATCTTCCTCTAAATCTAAAGCCTTTTGTAGTGCAATAATTGCATTATTAGGTTTATTTGTAAGCCTGTAAACTTGGCATAAACTGATAAATCTCTGTGGACGAGTATCATCAATTTCTACAGCCTTCTGATAAGCTCGAACAGCATCATCATAAGAACTTTGTTTATAATAAGCTAATCCTAAGTGACTATAATGTTTTGCCTTACCAGTAGAAAGAGCTAGTTGTTCCAATAAAGCAGTTGCTGCACCAAACATTTCCTTATTCATATACAACATTGCCAATGAATACTTAGCTTTATTATGACCTTCATCAAGTGTCAAAGCCTGAATTAGGCATTTAATAGCTTCCTCATCATTACCATTTTCGATTAAGACATTTGCTCTTTCAACAAGTGATTTCACTTTATCTTTATCATCTCTAGAAACTCTTTTTTTCTTCTTAATTTCATTTTCAGCTTCCTCAATTCTTTCATCAAAAGTATCTTTCTTTGGTTCAACCTTCTTTCTATTCAAAAGTATTGCTCTCCTAAGGAAAACAATAAAAACAGTCGAGATACTTAGAAATATTGCAAGATAAGTCCACATAAAAGTTTATTTAGTTTATTTCGAATACTCCAATTCTTTAGAGCTATACACACCGACTTCTTTTGCAGTCGGAAAATACATTTTGACCTTTTGATTCAAAATGTCAAGTGCGATGACTTTCCCCTTTTTTTCAGGAGCATCTACACCACCTTTTAAATTAACCATTTCAGAAATATTCGGCAGAAGTTTTTTTAATTCTTTATATGCATCAACTTCATATTTCAAACAACAAAGTAGTTTTCCACATGAACCAGAAAGTTTTGAGCTTCCTTTACTTTCTAGAGCCTGAATTCTAACCATTTCCATGCTAATACTCTCAAGTTTTCCTAAAAAACTACTACAACAAAGTGGTCTTCCACATTTTCCATAGCCACCAATTACTTTTGCTTTATCTCGTGGACCAATTTGCCTCAAATAAATCTTCTTTTGCATATCTCGCGCCAAATCTTTGACTAAATCACGAAAATCAATTCTTTCATCGGCTGTAAACATAAACATTAATCTTGTACCATCAAAAGAGTAATTAGCCTTAAAAACCTGCATATCTAGATTGTGTTTTTCTATTAGCTTCTTACATTGGTCAAGAGCATGTTTTGCTTGATCAACATGACTATCAACTTTTTGGGCATCATTTGCTGTAGCCCTTCTAATTATCTTAGAAGTAAAGAAAATGTTATCTTTATCATCAGAATCTCGTTCAAGGTATTTTATAACACCGTATTCTTCCTTATCTTCATCATCTCTAAAAATTACTTCATCTCCAACTTGATAATTATATTTATCACTCAGTGGTAATTCTACAACTCTTGAGTGATAAGAACTTAAGAGTCCAATAACTTTAGTATTCATAAATTAAATTGCTAACATTAAATTCTCCAAAGCTAGTTTGAAATTGATATTCCTCTTTAGAAGCATAGCAGTCTCAGCAATTTTGGAAAGGCTATTTGTGTATTTTATCCTTAAATCATAGGATTTCTCATCCAACATTTTACTTCTTAATACATGAGTTAATATATTGAAAAAAATTGTTGTTTTCTCCTTTTCTACACTCAACTCTTCTACATATAAAAATCTTTCAGCAATATTTCTACTATTTAGAATATTCTGAGTTTTATGATAAATCTCCATATATTCAGCAAGAACCTCAGGATTTTCTAATAAATTGAGAGCTTTACCAGTTTTTCCCATAGCAAATAAACAAGCTTTATGAATACTGTCTTCATCTGCCTCTGGATAAAGTTTTTTTAATTCAGAATAAAGGTATTCACTAGAAACAACGCCAAATTTTATTATTCTCACTCTTGATATAAGTGTTTCAATTACGGAGTTAACATCATTTGTTGTAAGAATAAATATAGTCTTTGGAGGTGGTTCCTCAAGCATTTTTAGAAAGCTATTTGCAGCTTCAGTAGTCATTCTTTCAATACTTTGGATAATCAAAACCTTGTATTTTGACTGTCTCGACATATTTAACCGATCCATAACTTTCCTCATTTCCTCAATTTTCAATGAATTTTTATCATCTATAAGCTCAATAGTATCAATGTGGCTTCCTTTAGAAACTTGTAAACACGTTTTACAATCATGACAAAAGTCATTTTCACATTGCAAAATACCTGCCATTTTCTTAGAAACAGTATGTTTCCCCACACTATTTGGCCCAGACAAAAGATAGGCATGAGCTAAATTCCCAGATTCAATATCTGACTCAATTCTCTCAAGTTGTTTTTCATGCCCAATTATAGACCAAGAATATTTCATCTTAATTTTTAGATTTCCATTCTTTTTCCTGACGAACCAATAACTTATCGGCATCTTCTGGATGCTTCATAAATGTTTTTACAAATTTTTCCAATCTTACATTATTTTGTGACCCTTTAACTAAAACAACATCACCAGCTTTCAAGATTTTTTCATATTCTTTTTCAGCCTCCTTCACATTTTTACAATTGATCACACTTTTTTCTTCCATTCCTTCTTTTATGGCTTTTTCAGAAAAATATTTAGCATCATTACCAACTGTTATAAGCAAATCCACAAATTCAGGAATAACTTCTCCAATTTTTTCATGCATCTTTTTCGAATTTTCCCCAAGCTCATTCATACTCCCAAGTACAGCAACTGTCCGAGATTCTCCACCGGCAAATTTTAAAACCTTTAAAGCTTCCTTTAGAGCTTCTGGAGAAGAGTTATAAGAGCTGTCAATCAAAGTTATGGAATCTTTCCCTGAAATCAAAGACATTCTTCCTGGGGGCAAAGTATATCGTTGAAGAGAAGTTAAAATATTTTCAAATTGCATTCCCATTAAAACTCCACAAATTATGGCAGGAGATAAAACATAAACTTGATATTCCCCCAACACACTGGTTTGGACTTCAAGATAAGCACCTTTTAATTTTTCATCTGAAATTTTCTTTCCTAACAAATTAAGTGGCTCTTTTTGAAAAGTCATTTTAAAAGCTAACCCTTCATCTTCAATAAAAAATAAATCTTCAATAAAATAATCAGCAGATTTTTCTTTACCAAAAGTCACTGTATTCTTCGTACTTCTTTTAGATGAAAATCCCTTCAGGTAAGGATTATCAATATTCAAAATAGCCACACCACCTTCTTTTAGAGCATCAACAAGTTTCTTCTTTTCTTCAAAAATTTCTTCCAAACTAGAAAATTGACCTTCTCCCATATGAACAGCAAAGATATTTGTCATAACAGCAATGTCTGGTTGAATCACTGAAGTCAAAAAATCCATATCACCAGGGGTGTCCACACCAAGTTCAAGAAGTAAAATTTCAGAATAATCACGCTTGAAGCTATTCACAAAAGCTTTCATTAAAAGCCAAGCCCATTTCGTCGCTGAAGAAAAACCACTCTCTATATCCAAGATCGTTAAAAGTAGACCAAATTCACTATTCATACTTTTTTCAGATTTTTTAACCTTAAACTGACTATTTAGAACTGTATAAATAGCATCCTTCGTACTAGTTTTTCCAACAGAACCAGTAACAGCAATTATTTTTCCTCTAAACTTTTTAAGCCGTTTTTTGGCTAAAAACTTAAGTTTCCAGAGTACGATTTTTCGAAAAAATTTCTTCATTAATAAACAGTTAACACAGTATTACTTTAACATATGGCCGCCCTAAAAAGTATGCTAAAATAGCTCCACTTAAAGATTATTTAAATCTTAACCTAGAAAAATGAAAGCAAAAAATTTACTAATTTTAGCAGCTTGTGCCTCACTATTCTTAGCGGCATGTTCTCCGGAGATTGAAGTAGAAGAAAATCAAAATACTGGTGATTCTGAAGTAGAACAATCTGGAAATTTAAATGCAGACACGAACGATGAGTATAATTATTCTGAAGAAGATGAAGAAATTGATGAAATTACAGAAGAAGAAAATAATAATCAAATAACTGATACAACAATGAAATTAAGCCCAGAAGCAGGCGATACTATCGCAACAATTTCAACAAACAAAGGAGATATTAAAATTCTTCTTTATACAGAAAAAGCTCCAGAAACAACTAAAAACTTCATAGAATTAGCAAATGAAGGTAAGTACGACGGAGTAATTTTTCACAGAATTATCGAAGATTTCATGATTCAAACGGGAGATTTTGAAAACGGAAATGGAACGGGAGGATATAGTTATCAAGGTCCAGGAACAATGATAGAAGACGAATTTGGAGAAGGTTTAGAACATGTAAAAGGAGCAGTTTCAATGGCTAATAGAGGACCAAATACTGGAGGAAGTCAATTCTTCATTGTTCAAGCTGAAGCAGGAACTCCTTGGTTAGATGGAGGTCATGCAATTTTCGGATATGCTTATGAAGGTATGGATGTAATTGATTCAATTGCTGGAGTAGAAGTAGATGGATCTGACCGACCATTCGAAGACATCACTATTGAATCAGTAACTATCTCTCAACAATAGTGAAAACAGTTAAGTTAAAAATAACCGGTAAAGTACAAGGAGTATTCTACCGAGCTAATTCAAGAGACCAGGCAAATAAGCTTGGTCTTTCTGGTTATGCAAAAAATATGAATGATGGAAGTGTCGAAGTTTTGTTGCAAGGTAATAAAGAAAACATTGAGGACTTTATTGAATGGGCTGTTATTGGGCCAGAAATGGCTGAGGTTAAAAGAGTAGAGATAATAAAAATAGATTATGAAAATATAAATATAGTTGAAGTTTTTTTAATACATTAAATTTCTCCAGTTGTGACCATTCTAGGTTCTATTCTAGTACAATTTAAAACAAAAACCCCTCTAATACCTCCGTATTAAAAGGGGTGCAGGCATTTCTGAACGAATTAAAACATGATGGTCTAATTCGTTACTATTTGGGAGGAAGTTGAAGAGCATTGACCTCTTGAAGTAGTTTCAGGAATTCCAAGATGTCGGCTTGCCTCGAGAGGATACCCTCCTCTCCATAGATGTCATCCAGTAATCCGGAAATGGCATTGTCTGACACCAACTGGGATTCATTAAGTAAGCTGTAACCGTTTAGTAGGATTTTTAGATGAGAAGATAGTGATTCCACCGTCTTGCTCATTTTCTCATAGCTTGTAGCTGCCTTTTCGAGAGAGTTCAGCGCCTTGTTATGTCGTTTAAAGCTTTCGGTCTGGCCTTCTGCGAGCTTTAGGGTTTGAACCTTAAGCTCTTGGATGGTCAGGTGCTGTTGATAGTTTACCAAGCTAAACAAGGTTACCATCATCACAACAAGAGTGTTCTTCAAGAAGTTCATATTTCATTCTCCTTCTCCCCTCCCCATGACTGTTAAGTTACAAATAAAGGTGATACTACCTTTATTGATGTGTTTATTAAAAGACAAAAAGCTATAAAAGTCAATATAGTTTTATATGTGTTGAGAATATTCTCCGTGAGAAAAATAAATTTTCCTATGTTATATAAACAAGGATCTATGTATTTTTTCTACATAGGGATATTAATCTGGAACCAAACCAGCTTACATGTACTCTGACAGTTTTAGAAATTACCGAACTAGATTAATCGGTAATTTATGAGATATGCGATTAAAAATGTTGAAATCACTGAATTAGAGAATCTTAAAATAGAGGAAGGTTTTTTGACTTATTAATTCAAACAGGCGAACGGAGCTAAAAATTAAGCTCCGCCGCAAAAAAATTATTGACAGTATTGTCCTGGTTAAGGATTAAAGCTTGCGCCTTTGACCTTGTTTTCGAGATCTCCATACCTGAGTTCGGGATGGAAACGGTATTGTGCTGTTTTCATTGCACTTTGCACGCCTGAACTTACAAAGTTGTTCACCCACACAAGGTGCCACTCCATTTTAAAGAGTAGTGGTTTACTTCCCCAATCAAGAGAGTAGCCATTGTGCGCAAGCCACATGGCTGTCTCTGTCTCACAGAAATCCTTTTCTGAGAGACAGAGATCCTTTTTCATGATGGAAAGATCTGCGAATGTCGGACCACGAAAAATTCTAGCAGCCAGTCCACTTTTTTCGACGGGTAGACACCCAAAAGCATATATCAGGATTGGATTAAAGTAGACTCTCTCCTTTTCATCGAGAGGCGACGGGATCAGTCTCTCGATTATCTTTATTGGGCACCCCCATTCGCTTGGCCATTGTCCAAGTTGTGCCAGAATTGGTGCATTATGGCGAATAGCTTCCATTAGGATGCACCTCATTTCAGGCCATCTCATCAGACAGTTGTTCTCAATTCGCCACAGGTCAATCATTCGCATAGTCATCGATTCTCTCCTTTTTCTCTTCTTGTGGTGGTGTGGTGGGTAGGGAACCATAGATATGGCGGACTATTTAAAAGTTTTTTATACAGTCCGCCATATCTATAAACCAGTATTTTAATAAGCATTTGTCAATAAACTCACTAAAGACGATTCTCAAAATGTAACTTATTTAAGAGCTGGCAAAATAATGAGCTGTATACTTTAAGGGTTTTTACGATTTTTGTCAATAGGTCTAATTCATTAATAAAAAGAGCCTCTTTAGAGGCTCTTAAACTTTCATCCTGCGCCGTAAAATTTAAGCCATAGCTTCTTCAACAACAGCTTTGAAAGCTTCTGGTTGATGTATAGCCAACTCAGAAAGCATTTTACGATTAATTTGAATATTTTTTTTCGTCATAGCACCCATCAATCTGCTGTATTTCACTCCTAGATCTCTACTTGCTGCATTAATTCTCGCAATCCATAGATTTCTAAAAGTTCTCTTCTTTAGTCGTCTGTGTGAGTAGGAATTCATTCCTGCTTTCATCACTGCATTTTTGGCTTGTCTGAAGTTTTTACTTCTTAAACCTCTATAACCTTTGGCTGCCTTAACGACTTTTCGGTGCCTACGGTGGGCGATAACGCCTCTTTTTACTCTAGACATGATTTACTTATTAATAGATTTAGATTTAAATTAAGCTTTTGCGTTTTCTTTCGTTTCTTCATTACTAACATTTTTTTCATTGTAGTTAGTGTTAATCTTAACTTTTCCAGGCATCATTCTTCTCAAAGCTCTCATTCGAGTAGGATTTACTGGCATTTCTGTAGTTTTCTTTTGACGCTTAGATTTATTTTGTAGTAAATGCTTATCAGCAGCTTTTCCAACAGCAACTGAACCACTTTTTCTAACTTTAAATCTTTTTTTGCATCCGCTGTGTGTTTTTTGCTTCATTATTTTGTTGGTGTTAGCATCATAATTAATGTATGTCCCTGACCTTTTGGTGGAGTTTCTAAATCCGCAATTTCTTTTAGACTTTCATAGAATTCCATCATTTTTTTCTTCGCCAGGTCTTTATATATAACTTCTCTTCCTCTAAAGATCAATGAAACTTTTACCATGTTCCCGGCTTCAAGAAATTTTTGTGCTTGTTTCATTTTGGTTTCCATATCATGGTCACCAGTCTTGAAACCCATCCTTACGCCTTTTACAGCAGCTTTCTTTTGGCTCTTTCTGTGTTTAGCCTCAATCTTTTTCTGCTGATACTGATATTTTCCGTAATCCATTAGTTTGCAAACTGGAGGTTTGGCATTTGGTGCTACCTCCGCAAGGTCTAGGCTATTTTCCTTGGCAATGTCCAAGGCTTTTTCTATAGCCATAATACCGAATTGCTCACCTTCTGCTCCAATCATTCTCACAGTTGGAGACTTAATATCCTGGTTTACTCTAAGCCTTTTTGATATAAACTAAAAATTAGAAGATAAAAAGCCAATATTGGCAAAATCCCTAAGATCTTAGGCAAAATTCAAAATTATGTCAAGATTCATATTCTATTAATTCCCTAAATAAAGCGAATTACCTTTATGAAGAAAAAGATTGCAATTCTAGGTTCAACAGGTTCATTAGGAAAACAAATTATTGGCTTAATAAAGAAGTATTCTGGAAGTTTTGAAGTGCTTGCAATAACGGCAAACACCAAGTCAGAAATTTTATATAAACAGGCTGAAGAATTAGGCATAAAAAAAGAAAAAGCATATTTAATTTCAGAGTCAGGACCAGAAAAACTAAAAGAAATATCTGCGAAGGGTGCTGGTAGTGTGTCGGGCCACGTTGATAATACAAAAAAAGAAGAATTAGAAGAAATTAGTCAAGCTTCTGGACTTACTGGGCATAATATTTTTCCAAAGCCATCGGCTGAGGAGGAGCACGAGGGTCATGTTGAAAGATCTCGCCACCAAGGACTTAAAAATGTCACAGAATCAAGA
>CAYNUR010000032.1:1623-10190 GCA_964400435.1 uncultured Candidatus Peribacteria bacterium | reverse complement strand
GAATATGAATTCTATAAAGTAACAATTATAGACATTTTTAAATCATACTATAATTTTCTAAAAAGTTAGGATTGATTTTACGAACCGAAATCTTTAAAATCATTGGGAAATCTTCGTGCCGGGGTAGCTCAGTGGTAGAGCAAAGGATTGAAAATCCTTGTGTCGACAGTTCAATTCTGTCTCCCGGCACCACTTTTTATATTAAATCAAAAGACGCTTGCACTAGATCTAGGAACTAGCGCAAGCCGTTACCAGGTGTTTTGTGCGGATCACCCCTTGATGGAATCCTTCACAAGCTTAACCATCGAAGGGCTTCCCTCCTGAGAAAGAAGATCCAGGCTTTTTAGGATCGCCTTTCCAGGAAGCCCCAGATTCAATAGTTTGGCAAGTCGAAGCTTCCGAATTAGCATGTAAACCAATGCTCCTTGAAAGGCGCATTCAAAGTTCTTTAGGAATTCATTTGGAATTTCCTCAACTTGCTGACATGTCGCAGTGATTTTCTGAGTGCGAACTGCTTCTGCTTCGTCATCAACTTGCCTGATGAAGATGCGATCCATTAATTCCTCCTTGCCACACTGGCTTTAAAAGATCAGGCTTCATCGCTAGCGAAAAGCCCAAGACATCTCACAAAAGTGAGATGTGAGTTTAACAAGTTTTTTACTCTCGTGTCAAATCAAAGTTTACCACTGACTACTTTCGCAGTCAGTGGGTACATCGGAACCAGATTACAAGAGGTAGGGGATCAGAGTGTCTGCACCCATTTACTTGTTTCGATCGCTCTCATACCAAACCGTAAGCCAACAAGATGAAGAATTTCTTCAAGAAGTTGGAGGCTATTCTTACCAAAGTTCTTGTGGACAACTTCCAGCTCTGACTTTTGCATCAGTGCGATGTCTGTGATTCTTAAGTCGTTTTGCACGAAGTATCCAATGACCTTTTGTAAAGTCCCTCCCCACATGTCCAGCTTTTCTGCCATATGAACAATAAGAATATCATTTACATCTTGCCGGGTCAGAAAATTTACAAAAGGTTCTTCTGAAGTTTCCTTTGCAATCGTGATCAGCGAGCGCCTCTCAGTTTCGTTGAAGTCATCGAGTTTCGCGATGATTTGATCAAATTGATCACGCTTTTCTGGGCTTAGTGAGTTCGCTTCAAGCAATCGAATTGCCTCAGCAAATTTCCGAGTCAGCTCAGTAATCTCTCTATGGTTCTTACTCATGATTTCGTCCTCCCTAGGACAAGGTTTTGGTTCCTGATTGTCAATTACTAGCTTCATCTAATTAAAGAGAAGCCAATAAACTTGTTGCCATACTTTAGGTGCTTTTGCATATTTTGTCAACACAGTCAGAAAATCCAACACTACAATTTGCTAAAACTTTCCAAGATAACTTTTCTACTTTATTATCATAAACAGCAATATAACCTCACCTATGAAAAGAATAAAAAAGTCCCTCCAAATAATTGGAGCTGCATTATCAGCTTTAGCAATATCAATCCCTCTAGCAAATGCTGATTTCTCAGATGTCCCAATTACTCATCCTAATTCAGATGCAATTCTTTACGCTCAAGAAAATGGCATAGTTCAAGGATATCCGGATGAAACATTTAAACCAGACAAGACAATAAACAGAGCGGAATTTACAAAAATTATCATGGAAACAGTATTTCCAGGATCTTCTGAAGGTGAAAATTGCTTTCCGGATGTCAGAACAGATTGGTTTGCAAAATACGTCTGCGATGCAGTTGATCGAGTAATTATTAATGGTTATCCAGATGGAACTTTTAAGCCAGGTGAGCAAATCAATTTCGTTGAAGCAGCAAAGATTATAGTTTTGGCATTTAATTTTGAATACGATACTGATGCTGAAATTTGGTTCAAGGGTTATGTAGATATATTAGCAAATAAAAATGCTATTCCAACTTCGATAAATGCTTTTGATAAAAAAATTACTAGAGGTGAAATGACAGAAATTATTTATCGTTTGAAAACAAATAGAAGAGATCTTCCTTCAACAAATTTTCAAGATATTGCTACTGGAAATTCAACAGGGGAGTCAGCACAAAGAACTAAAAAGACAGACACAATCTTCCTTAAACAAGGATTAACTTATTTTGACGTTTCATATGACGGAAACGAAAACAGCCAATTACAAGTTGTTCTATTGCCTGAAAGTGGAGACTTCTCAAATTTCTCTGAGCAAGGCGAAACCTCAGGATTAACAGCATACCTAATCAATCAGTTCGGAACTTTTAGTACACGAAAAGCAGCAATTATTCCTTCAGAAGGTAATTACAAATTAGGCGTTGTAGCTAGTTCCTCAATTGACGCAAATTGGACAATAAATTTCTCGCAACCCCGTCCAGAAGAAGCAGATGCTGTTTCTCAATTCACAGGTAGTGGTAGAGCTTATTCGCCAGTATTTGCAATTCTAGAAGGTGAAAAAACAGTAAATCTTACGCATAATGGTTCTGGAATTTTCATCGTAAGTCTTATAAAAACTCAAGGTGAAGAAGGTGCTTTAATTTCACTTTATAACGGAGAGGGAAGTGTTAATGAATCTTTCTCAGCAGAATTTCCAGTCTCTGGATTATACGTTTTAGAAGTTGTAGCAGACGGGGATTGGACTTTATCATTTGAATAGTAAATTCAAAAAAGGAGCCACTTAATATGAGGCTCCTTTTTGTATTCTAAAAACTTATTACTCCCAATTTGCAATTCTTTGACGGATTAGTTTTCTTAACTTCACGAGTTCATCAAATTCATAGAAGAATAGTACTTTTTGATCAGCAATAGAATTTCCTTCCGGCTTATCTTCTAAAACAAAGAAAGCCCAACTTTCAGCTATATCTTCACCAGGATTAGTAGCTGCATAACTAGTGATGAATCTTTCTTCATAATCATAATAGAATTGATCTAAAGCTTCATAGTATTCTGTATCATCCCAAATATATTGAATTTCATCCCATTCTTCATAAATATCTGTCCAGAATCTTTTAAAGAACAAATTCAAGTAGGAATTATCAAATGTACAACCTTCAGGTACAAAATAATTTGGATAACATTCCTCAACAGCTTCATCCCAACCAACATCAAAAATCAAAGGTTTAGAATCAATTTGTTCAGAATTTAATGTCAAAAGATGACCAAATTCATGGACCATTGTATAAGGAAAATCAAAGGTAGGTTCTCCAAGCTCATCAAACGAATCTAGGGGATCAACGAATAAAACCCACTCATCCAGGTTTTCTTGAGATCTTTCAACAGCAGCCAAAGTTCCATCATAACCATCAGTGAAAATTTCAAATCTCACAACCATATCCCGACTTTGAAGTGGAATTGCGTTTACAAAATATTCCCAAATCATTTCATGAGTTTCCGTATCATCTACTAAATACTCAAATTCTTCAGAGATATCTTCTCCTTCCGAAACTAAAGTGATTTCATCACCATCAACTTCATAAACGGCAATAGTATTCCCTTCATCGTAAAAGAACTCTTGATCTTCATCAAGACCTTCATAGTCATCAAAAATATAACCAAGTTCTTCTAGTTCTTCACATTCAGAATCTGTGAAACACTCTACGTAACAAACTTGATCAATAGGATCAAATATCTCACCTGGTAAACATTGATCTGGAGTCATCGCAAAATCTTCAAAACTCTCTTCATATCCTTCACCATAAAACTCTTCATAAGGAATCTGATCTACATAAGTTGCAGGATTATAAAGCCAGTTAATAAAATAGGCCATTTCAGCCCTAGACAATTTGTAATCTGCTGGTGAATCCGGATCAAAATAAAGCATTCCCCACCATTCAGCATGATCTAGATATTTTTGATACCACTCTCCACCATCATCTACAACATACTCATCCATAGTGTTAAATAAAATCTTCAAAGCCTCAGGTTGAGTAATAGTATCACTTGGCTTAAAAGTCCCATCTCCATGACCACTTACAATCCCTTCTTCCTTCGCATAACATATATATTTCGAAAACCAATCCTCTTTTTTTACATCTGGGAAACAATCATCTGCATAATAATCCTCAACTCCACCAATAAAAACTCCTTCCATCACAATTTTCATGAATTCCGCACGATTTATCAATTGATCAGGTTTAAAGCTTTTATCTTCATAACCTTCTACAATTCCTTCTTCAGCTAGCCATTCAATTGATTGAATCCAACGATGACCACCAATATCAATAAATCCAGCCATTGCAGTCGGAACCAATAGCAAAAATCCTATCAGCCCATAAAAAATTCTTTTCATAATCCTTTTGATTAATAAACTTGCTGAATTTTATCAAAAAAGTTTTATAAACGAAAAAAGAAACTTAACTCACAACATTATTTGCATTTCCATCAATAAAAGACCGAAGATTATCAACAGCCACATCAACTAATCTCTCCACCGCTTCCTGACTAGCATAGGCAATATGTGGTGTAATAAAACAATTTCCAATATTTAATAATGGATTATCACTTTTTGGAGGTTCCTGAGACATAACATCTAATCCAGCACCAGCAATAGTTCCATTTTGAAGTGCTCTAGCCAAATCTTTTTCAACAATCACATCTCCACGACTAGTATTTATCAAAAACGCCGATTTTTTCATCAAAGAAAGTTTTTCAAAGTTAACTAAACCATAAGTTTCATCATTTAAAGCAGTATGCAAACTTATAAAATCAGAACGCTTAAAAACTTCATCCATCTCTGTAAATTCAACTCCCGCCACATCTTTTTTACTTCTTGAACAAGCAATTACCTCCATTCCAAAAGCTCTAGCAATTCTAGCAACAGCATGACCAATATTTCCAAAACCAATTATCCCCATAACTTTTCTATCAAGCTCTATTAAAGGATGATTCGAATAAAATTCGTCAGTAACATGCATCCAATTTCCTGATTTCGTCTGATTTGAATGAAATCCTACATGATGAGTTAATTCCAAAATATGTGCAAAAACAGTTTGCGCTACAGATTCAGTACTATAGGCAGGCACATTACAAACTGTTACTTCATGCTTTCTAGCAGCTTCAATATCAACATTATTGAAACCAGTCGCTAAAAGACCCAAATATTTCAAGTCTTTCATTTTTTCAAAAAAACTATCATCAATCTCTACTCGACTATTTATTATTAAAGCTTCAGCATCACTAGCATTTTCCAAAAGATAATCATAACCACAGGCATCAAGAAGCTCAACTTCACCAAGCTTCTTAAATTTCTCAAGTTTTCCAAAATCAACCAAACTTGATCCACAAGCAAAAATTTTCATAGAAATTATTAAATTAGAGATTTTAATTTCATATTACAGTTCCTCCGCCTCACCACCAACATAATCCGGCTCCCAAAGGTACAAATCAATTACTGCTTTATATATCGCCAGTTTTTCCCGAGATACATAATATTCATCGAGAACATATGGCTGCAAAGTCGCAGAAACTCCAACGCTTTCAATTCCCAAAGACTCACATGTGAAAATTGCTCTATATAAATGATATTCTTGGCTAACTAAAACCGCTTTTTCGATTCCCCAAATCTCATTTGCTCTAATACATGTGTCAAAAGTTCTTCGCCCAGCAAAATCTTCACTGATATCTTCTTGAGGAATCCCAAAACTCACCAAATAATTTTTCATTACATCTGGTTCATTATAATGTTCAACACGGTTATCTCCAGAAACAAGTATTTTCTCAATCTTTCCTTCTTTATAAAGTTGTTCTGCAATCTTCAGTCTATCCATTAAAACATCACTCGGACGGCCAGATTTTAAAACTCCAGCACCAAAAACAATGCCAACACGATGTTCTTCCAACTCTTCAATACTCACAATCTGATTTTTAAATCTTCCAATTATTAAGCTAGGTAAGAAAAAAATAAAAAGGCTTAAAAGTATTAAAAACATCAACAACTTTCCCCAATGTTTTTTTATAAATCCAAAGATTTTCATAAATAACTTAAGTGTTCAACCATTTTAGCTTGCTTAGCAAAAAAATCAACGCCACAAGTTTTACTAAAATCTTAAAAAATGTTAAAAAAAGACAGTATTTAATTGAAAAAATAATCGTCAAAAAATGGCTGAACACAAAAAACTTCGCAGTGATGAATTAGTTGGAAAGCAAGATGATAAGTCCTGGTATAAAAGAGCTCCAGCAAGAGCAATGCTAAGAGCAGTTCGATTTGAAGAAGAAGACTTTGAAAAACCACTAATTACACTTGGTGCTGCATACACAAATGCAACTCCTTGTAACGACCACATTCGAGATTTAGAAAAAATAATGTATGAAGTGATTGAAAAAGAAGGAGGAAAAGCTTTTATGTCAGGAACTCCTGTAGTTTCAGATGGAATAACGATGGGAAGTGAAGGAATGAAATACTCATTGATGAGTAGAGATCTAGTTGCAGATTGTTTTGAAACAATGCACGAAGCCTATAGAGCTGACGGAATTTTAACTGTTAGTGGTTGTGATAAAACAATTCCAGGAAGTTTAATGCCTATCGCTAGAGGAAATAGTATCGGACTAACTCTTTATGGAGGAACAATTCTTCCTGGTAAATATAAAGGACAAGATCTTACCGTCGTTAATTCTTTTGAAGCAGTTGGTGCATACGGAGCAGGAAAAATCGACGATGAAGAATTGCATCAGATTGAATGTCATTCTTGCCCAGGAGCAGGAGCATGTGGAGGTATGTTCACAGCAAACACAATGGCTTCATGCATCGAAGCTTTAGGGATGAGTATCCCAGGTTCGGCTTCTCACGCAGCAGTTGACACTTCCAATGATATCTCAGATCAAAAGAAACAAGATTGTATCGATTCTGTAAAAGCCCTTTTTAATCTTATTGATAAAGGAATTAGGGCTAGAGATATAATGACAAAGAAATCATTTGAAAACGCTTTGACAGTATTGATGGCACTAGGAGGTTCAACAAATGGTGTACTTCATCTATTAGCTTTAGCAAGAGAAGCAGATGTTGACTTGAACATAGATGATTTCAATAGAATTGGAGCAAAAACACCATTACTTGGTAACTTTAAACCCTTTGCAAGATATGTAATGGCAGATTTAGATAATATTGGAGGAGTACCATTAGTCATGAAGCATTTAATGGATCATGGATTAATTCACGGAGATTGTTTAACTGTTTCTGGTAAAACTGTAGAAGAAAACCTTAAAGATGTTCCAGAGTTACCAGAAGATCAGGATGTAATTTATAGCGTACCTAAACCATTTGCAGAAGCTGATCACCATATTAATATTTTAAAAGGTAATCTTTCTCCAGAAGGCTGTGTACTAAAACTGAGCGGAAAAACTTTACACCAACACCGCGGCCCAGCTCGCGTCTTTGATTTCGAAGAAAAAGCTCTAGACGCAATTCTTGAAGGAAAAATCGTCAAAGGTGACGTGATCGTAATCCGCTACGAAGGTCCAAAAGGAGGTCCAGGTATGAGAGAAATGCTTGCACCTTCAGCAGCAATTATGGGAGCAGGATTAGGAAAAGACGTAGCATTAATTACCGATGGAAGATTTTCAGGTGGAACTCATGGTATTATGATCGGACATGTTACTCCAGAAGCACAAGTTGGTGGGACAATTGCCTTAGTTGAAGAAGGAGATATTATTTCCATCGAACCAAATAAAAAGTCTATCATTCTGGAAGTATCAGATGAAGAATTAAAAGCTAGAAGAGAAAAATGGTCTGCACCTGAACCAAAGTATAAAAGAGGTGTTTTGGCAAAATATGCTCAATTAGTTCATTCAGCCAGTGAAGGAGCAATTACTAGTTAAATAACAACTAAAAAGGCCAAGCTATCACTTGGTCTTTTTTTGATATTAGAATTTTGGATAATCAACTTACTTTGAGATTTCTCCCATCATATTCTCGTATTCTTTAAAATTCTTCTCAAATTCTTTTTTTAAAGTCTTTGGACTAAAAATTCCTTTATTTGTTATTACTTTAGTAAACAAATCAGCTGGAACTCTATCATGTGAATACTTTATTCGCTCATATTCAATCGGCTTAAAAACGTGAAGTCTTTTATGCTTATGAATAAAAACTTCTTTCTTTCTCTTTGATCTCCAGAGACTAAATTTTTGTGTATTAATAAATAAATACACCGGAATTTTATCTACATGGAACTCTGAGATTAAACCATGTGAACCAGGAGCCATCACGAAATACATGTTGTCTTTTAAGGTTAATGCACCAAAAAAGACCATATCAATTTGATCAGAAACGTGAGAAATCATATATGCAGGAACAACTTGAAATGGAATTTTAGCTTTATGCAACCTTTCAATATTGCTGTGAGTCTTATCAAAATCCTGTTCAGCAATAATAACCCTAAATTTTTTACCCATCATTTTGTAATGAACCAAGGCATCTTGCACAGTATGACTTTGGTCATGAATAAGAATTGTTTTTCCTTCAACATCAATTTTCTCAGCATGATGTAGGATCTCTTTTCTTTGTTTATTTGTACACTTAAGTAGAAATTTAATTTTATTTATAGCTTTCTTTTTCCAATCACTTTCACAAAATTCCTTACCAACAATT
>CAYNUR010000032.1:0-1613 GCA_964400435.1 uncultured Candidatus Peribacteria bacterium | reverse complement strand
CCTTTACTTTGATTTCCTTAATTGAAGTAATTAAGCATTCTAAGACCATTTTTGCCAAATCCCTTGTCCCAATTTCCGCTTCAATTGTCCTAAACTGTGTAGAAATTAAATCAACTTTTGACATTAAATACTGGTTCTAAAAAATAAATAAATACTACAAATTGTAAGCATCCCAACAGCTAGCGGCAAACTAAACTTCATGTAATCCAAAAACTTTATTTTCATATTGTTCTTTGAAGCAATATCTGCTGCAACAACATTAGCTGAAGCTCCAACTAATGTCCCTGTTCCACCAAGACAAGCTCCAAGCGATAAAGCCCACCAAAGTACGGAAGTATCAACACCAACTAATTCAGCCTGAATCCCCATAATGACGGGAATCATAACTGTTACAAAAGGAATATTATCTAACAACATCGACGCGAAACCACTAATCCACAAAACCAGTAAAGATAAATAAAAAATATTGCTCGTAGAATTTGCAATCCAGAGGCTTAAGTTTTCAAGTACTCCTGTTTGTTCTACGCCAGCTACAAGCATAAACAGACCAGAAAAGAAGAATAATGTTGTCCATTCAACAGAACCAAAAGCCTCATGCATACTAACTCTTTTAGAAGAGAAAATGGCTAACAACAACGCACCTGTGATAGCAATTATATAGTTTGGTAGACCAATACTTTTCTGTAAAAAGAATCCAGCAAAGGTCAAAAATAAAATAACAACAACCTTAACAATAAAATCCACATGCAAAGTTTTCTTTAAAAATTTCATCTGAATCTTTCTAATAAGAATGTTTGAAATCAAAATATCAACCATATTATCTTTAACAGGTTTTAAACTCTTCCAATTCTTAAAAATAAAAGCAGAAACTACAAAAATTGCTGAAAAAGTAATCGGAATCCATAGATTCTTAACGAACTCTAAGAATGTGAAGTCAGTAGCACCTCCAATAATAATATTTGAAGCATCACCGATTAACGTTAAACCTCCACCAATATTTGCCGCAAAAATCTCAGCAATAACAAATGGTTTCGGATCTTTTCCCATACCTCTTAACAATTCAATAGTTAGCGGAACAATAAGAATTATCGTCGAAACATTATCTAAAAAAGCAGAAAATATCGCTGTAATAAATGAAAACAGCAAAAAAAGTAATAAGGGATTTCCCCTAGTTAACGAAGCAATTCTCACATTCAGCCAAGAAAACAAACCACTTTTAGCAGAAATAGAAACTAAAAGCATCATCGACAATAAAAGAAAAATAGTATCAAAATCAATTGCCACAAGCGCCTCTTCGGGAGTCAGAACTCCAAAAATAATCATCATAATTCCTCCTAACAGAGCGACAATAGATTTATCAAATACTTCAAAGACAATTAATAGAAAGGAAAATATAAAGATTGTAAGTGCAATGTAGGTTAACATAACCTGTTAGAGTTCTTTAAATTGCAAAAATGTGAGCCAATTCTACTCTTAAAAAACTACTTGTCAAACCACTTCATATACTTCTTTTTATAAGAATTAATACGCAGTGCAATGTTCAAGAAAATTACTGAGGAAACAATCAATAAAGCAGCAACAAGCAAATCTAAAATCTGAGGATAGAATGGAAT
>CAYNUR010000031.1:10148-10910 GCA_964400435.1 uncultured Candidatus Peribacteria bacterium | reverse complement strand
AATATTCTTAGATTAAGAGATCTTTTTCTCCTAAATCGAAACAAACTTTTGCAATTTGAAGAATTTTTTTATCAGTAAAAAATTCTTTTTTAAAATCTTCTGCATCGATTATTCCAATAATTTTATTATTAGAGTCTATTATTGGACAACAGAACTCACTGTTTACTTTTGCATCACATTGATAATATGGTCCATCGTAATCTTCTACATTGTTTACAATGATTGCTTTTCCATTTAATCCAACAGTTGAATTGTTACTGGTTTCAGCAAATTCTTTTGTTAATGGAAATTCTGCTCTACTGAATTCCCCAAAGTATGATTCTTTTAAAAGGTATTCAGGTTTGTCTTCAATTTTTCTATAAATTCCAAGCCAAGCACATTCAATATCACTTTTAACTTTTTCGTTTAGTTTTTTTAGAATCCATAATCTTGTTGTCGTTTTTGAATTGCTTAACTCTTCGTAATCAAAGTCTATTTTGTAATTATTGCAGAGATTATGTTTTTCTTTTTCGGCCTCTTTTGAAGTGCTGCAGCTTCCATTTTCTGAAATTTTTGGTACTTTGTAGGAGTATAAATTTTCTATATCATTTTCTGAAAAATCAGTTTTTGCCTTCTCAGAAAGTACTTCATCTAGATAATTGTTTAATTCGATTTGATTTAATTTTTTTACTAAATTTTCGAGTCCGATATTTTTTAGATAGTTTTTAAACATTTTTTAGTGGTTAGGAATTAACTCTTTGAATTATTTGATCACGAATTTGA
>CAYNUR010000031.1:0-10138 GCA_964400435.1 uncultured Candidatus Peribacteria bacterium | reverse complement strand
GAATTTGACGAGAGTATTCTGCATAAATATTTAATCCAACAAGGAAGTTTTCTTCTGGATTTTGGCTACTGATTTTTAATGGATCTTTTCCAGATAAACCAAATCCATTTCCCCAAACTGAACCGATCGGATTCTCGTGTCGGTCTAGGATTTGTAATTGATTGTTTACTTTAATGATAGGGGATTCTGGGTTTTGACTAATCAAGTCTTCTCCATGAAAAATTGGGATTGATCTGGCTTGCCAACCGAAGGCTTGAATGATTACTGCATTTTCTAGTTTTTTTCTCAATTCTGGAGATAGTTGTATTAGATTTCCGTCATAATGAATTATTTCTGTTTTTTGAGCTGCCTCAGAATGTTGTCCATTTTGTTGATCGAGAATAAAACTGAGTGCATCTCTTCTAACTCCTGACCAACGATTAATTCTTCCAGTTTTTTGACAAACTTTTCCTAGATATTTTTCCCAATTGTCTCCATGGATTTCTTTTAGTGCTTTTTCTTCTTCACTTTGGCTATCAAAGTATAGTGGGACTATATTTTGAGTTAATATTTTGATTGGTTTTGAATCTTTTCTTAGGAATTGGGGGAGATCTTTTATTCCTTCAAAAATTGTTGGAGGTGTAATTGCTGCACTGTGACTGCCTCCAATTATCACAACTTCTCTGTTTTGATCAGATAAAAGTAAACTTCTGATTTGTGCAATTCCTTGAGTAGTAACTGCATCTCTTGAAAGAATTAGTCTTTTTCCAGCTAATTCTGCAAGAATTGGGTGCTCAACTTGTTTTGAGCCAGTTGCTAAAGTTAGATTCTCGCTTGAAAAATATTCTCCTGATTCTGTTTCAGTTATGAATATTCTTCTATCACCAATATCTTGGACAGTTATTCTTGATGCTTTTTCAGTATAGTAGTCATTTTCATTTTCCCAAAGTGTTTGAACAATTCTTTGTTTTCCGGAATCTAAATATTGATTTAATTCTGAAATATCAATGTCTTCATTAGCCAATCCAGAGTTCTCAAAATCTCTTCGCAACTTTGAATTAGCTCCTTCGTTATCAAAGATTTCTGCGAGTTCAGATCTGGTTGAATTTGTTTTATGAAGAACTCCATTCATACTTCCACTTCCGCTGGTTTCAGGACCACAAAGTGCAATCTTTTTCTCGTGTTGTAGTCCCCTTGGTAAATAATCAATAGTACTACAACCTGCTGGTCCGTCACCAATTATTGCAATGTCATGTTGATTTGATTTCAGAGTTTCAGAGTTTCTGTTCATTTTGGATTTTTAGATTATAAAAAAAATGACCTCCTTTTAGGAAGTCTATAAGTTTGAAATTAGGTTAATTCAAATTATGACTTCCTGTGAAGCATCATCATAGACATCATGTTCATCATGAATTTATTTTTCCCCACTGATTTGATGTCTTTTTGAATCATATTTGAAATAATTTCTTGCCAGTAATTTATCGCAAATTTACGAGAAGTCAAATTTAATTAGATTTCGTAGATGTTTATTTTTCCTATTTTTCCTTCTCGTGGATAAACTTTGATTGGTTCTAAACCTTTTATACTAAATGCATAAGAGATAATCTTTGTTCCCTTTTTTAATTCCTTTTGGAATTTTTCTCGGTATTTTTCTAATGAATGTGGCATTAAATAACAAAAGATCACATCTGCATCTGATAAGTCCATTTTTAAGAAATTTTTCCTTACCATTTTTCCTTTCCAGCCGAAGAGGACTTGTTTTAATTTTGCCCAACTAAAAACAAATGGATTAATTTCAATTCCTGTTGAATTTGCACCTTCTTTTGCTGATAAATGGACAATTCTTCCGTCTCCAGCTCCGATGTCGTAGACTTTGTCTCCTTTTTTTATTTTTGCAACTTTGACTAGTTTTTTTGCTGATTTCATGGGGGTTGGCAAGTATGGAGCTGCACCAAAAATTCCAATGTAGAATGAGACAATTAAAAAAGCGATAACGAGTAGTACGATTGCTAAAGTTATTAGGAGGAGGGGCATATTGTAGTTTTACTAACTAATTTTTTCGAATCGTTTTTGATCAATCTTTTCTCGTGCTTTTCTTTTTGCAGCAATTCTAGCTTGGAGATCAATGATGTTTGCTCCACCTGATTTTCTTTCAACTTTTTTGAGTGAATCTTCAGCTACTTGATCTGTAAATTTATCGAGTTCTTGTTCTTGTTGTCTTTTTGCTTGTTCAGCCTTCATTATATTACCACTTTTGTCTTTTAGTTTCACATGGGTAAATCCTTCATTCGTATCTAATTTGTTTTGTTCTTCAAATGTAATATTTTCTAAATTTGCTTTTTCTTGGTCATTTAAATTCATTTCATTTTCACTATCAAAATTGATTTCTTCAACTTTTTTACCTTTTCCTTCTTCATCGAGAATGTAAGTTTCTTCTGATTGTTGATCAGCTTCTTCCATGTCATAGAAATCTTCGATAATTTGTTCTTCTTCAGATCCTGATTCCACATTTGCTAATGATTCTTCTCGGGCTCTTGAAGTGTTGTCGGTTTTATTATTGTGTCTTTTTTCGTTCATCTCTGCACCTTCAAGATTGAGAGTTTTTAATTGTTCTTCATATATTTTTTCTTGGTTTGCCTCAGAAGCTAATTCTTTTTCAACTTCTTCTTCGATCTGTTTTTGATTTGATTCTGCTTTTTGTTCTCCACTTCCAAATTCTTTGATTCTCTTCATGGCAACTTCCATCCAGAATACAACATCTGGATCATCTGGATCTTGTTTGTTGTATTCTAAGAGTAGGCTTAAAGCTTCAGCTGGTTGTTCATCAATCATTTCTTTTGCAGCTTTAAGTACTTCTGATTTTTCGAGACTTTCTTGGTTTTCTTTATTTTTCAAATTGTTTTCTTCAATTCCGGCTACTTTTTCAGCTTCTTTGTTTTGAGCGTCTGCTTTTTCTACTTTTTTTAATTCTTTGCTGAGTTCGTTGTGCATTTTTTCTCTCTTTGTCCAACCAGTTTGGTCAAAGTCTTTCATCATTTTGTTAGCTTTTTTTGGATCATGACTTTCTGATTCTTTATATTTATTTAGATCACTTACAAACTCATCTTTTTGTTCTTTGTATGCTGCAATATTTCTAGCTTTTTTATCGGGATTTGGATCTGTGAGTTTTTTATAAAGTCCCATGAATTCTTCACTATTTGGTTCTTTCCCAGTTTTCGGACTTTTATAATCATCGAAAAATTGTTCGTAAAGCTTTGCAGTTTTTTTGCTGAATATTTTTAATGAAACTGCGTTGTTAATCGAATTTTTACAAGCTTGTTTGATGTCATCCGCTTTTTCTTTGTCTTCTTTATTTTCAGTAGTTAACTTTTTGTGAAGTTCTAAATGATTTTGTTTATCCAAGAAATTCATTTTGTTGAAATTTCCTAATGCTTCGACGAATTCTTTCCTATCTGCATTTTTATAAAGTGCACCAAAATCTTCTGCTAATTTTACTTCGTTTTTTATTATTCCTTCCCAGTCTTTTGCCATTTGAAGTCTTTCATCCCATTGAGTGTTTTGGTAATAGTCGAGGAGAAACTTTTGTGATTCTTTACTTACTTTGTCTAATGTTACGCCATTTATTGTTGTTTGTTTTCCGAGTTCAACATAGTTTTTTCCTTCTAACTTTTTAATTTGTTGGAATTGCGAAATTAGACGTTCTTGTTCTGCTGGATTCCTTGCAGTTAGAATATCTTTCATGAAATTTTGTTCTGCTTCTTTTGAGTAGAAGTTCAAACCTTTTTGCTCGTTGATTAGGTTTTGTAGTCTTTCTCCGTTTTTTCTGAATTCAGTTCTTTCACTAAGACCTTCATTTTTGATCCAATTAGAATCAAGTGGATCCATTCCGTAATTTTTGAATAGAGCATCTAGGTTTCCGTATTCGACTTTTCGAGGATATAAGCCATCCTTATGTTGAATTTTTTCACCTTTTAGACATTCCATTAGATGTTTAAGGTGTCCTCTTTTTGGAGATTTATTTCTTTCTGATTTAAACCATTCACTCCAAGAATCAACTTGTTTTTGACCGATGTACTTAACGTTTTCTTTGCAGAGTTTATCAACTTCTTTTTGCATTTCTTGACTTTCTTCTGTTTCAGGTCCAATTTCTACATTGTCATTAGCAGCTTCTGCTTCTTCCTTTGCTTTTTGTTCTGGGATGGCATTGATTTCTTTTTGAATATCTTCAATTTCTTCTTTGTTTGTGGCACCTTCTAGTAGATTTCGATATTGTTTAAGATCATCTAGCGTTAGTTTTAACTCAGTCCTCTTGATCATTTCTTCTAACTTTGAATTGGCAGTTTCTTTTAACTGTTTTCGTTTGGCTTCTATGTCTTTTGCTGTGGCTCCATTACGCATTTCCATTCTTTCACTTTGAGAAAGACGGTCTGGTTCTTTTGGAGGTTCTTCCTGATTGTCGTTTGCCGCGTCGACTTTATCTAAAGGATTTACTTCATCTTCTTCGCGTCCAATTGATTCTGGTCCAGCCATTTTTCTTGGTGAAATTGTTTATGGAATATGGATAATAAAACTATTTTTCTTATATTGCAATGTTTCTATTGGTTATAATAAGAGTTGCTTTTGCTGGAAATTTATTCTTGTGTTTTATTCCAAGTTTATCTATTTTCTTTCGGAAGGTAGTCACTACTTCTTGTGAGCCCTTTTCAGAAAGGAGTAAGCGGGAGTTGGTGACATTGACAATTTGTTGCAGTGTGAGCTGCGGAATCGCCAGAAATGGCAGGAGAAAGAGAATGAAGTCTAAGATGATCAGTGCTAAGTCGTCAACGTTCGAGCCGATCTTCGATCCCTGTGGCGATGGACGTCACGTATCTGTTGGGCAGAATGCCGTCCGGCATCGAGAGCTCGAATATGATTATGGAGAAGTAGCTAGGGTGTTCGAAAAAATGCCTGAGAAGGCGACCGAGAGACCCTTCGAGCTACAGTTCGGCACGTACTTTCCGGAAGGAGTGACCGGGCGGGAGAATGTCCTGGCTGCACTCTACTTCGTCCAGCTGAAGCCAGGGATGAAAATCCCTACAGTGAAGCTTCTTTTCACTGGGGGAAGTGCTCGCAAGCAGGGAGTCTTTGACACTCCTCCAATGAGGGAGTTTCTCTTGAACTATCATCAAGCTCTTCAGGATCCTATCAAGGTTCGGCGGATGAAGGTTTTGGGTACCAGCATCGTTGGGATTTTGGTTTTCCAAATGATGTCTAGTCGGACTTCTCCAGTTGGACTTGTGAAGGCGAGCTGGGTTAGGGAAAAAAGGTTGGTGCTTGGTGGACAAGCTGGGTTCGAGCGGTCGGTCTTCGGGTTTAGCTATGAAGACTTACATCCTGATGATTTACTTCATGTTCAGCAATCTCTATTCTTCACACTGGAGAGGTTGAATGTTGGAGTTGTTCGGAAGCTCTCAGGTGATCATTTTCGAACAAATGAAGAGGTTTTCCAAGAGAACCCTCGTTTGTTGGAATGTGTCTATGCTCTTCCACATCCGTTCTATCCGTTGTATGTGGATAGATTTGGTAGGTATCAATTTTCTGAGGATCACCATCACCTTGTAGAGGGTGCTATCTGGACTCCGCCGGAAGAGACTTCGAGTAGGTGATTCCCTCTGGCAGGATACTTGGCTGGTCCAGTTGTCTACCTTTTTTCTCCCATTTGCCCTGTGCGAATGGGAGTGTTGCTTATGGTTATTTTGAATAAAAAAAGAAACCACATATTTTTGTGATTTCTTTTATAGGAATGAGAGGTAAGAAACCTCCTGATCGTTTTGTTTATAGTGAGCAAGCCGAGAATCCGCAACTTAGACAAAGCATGCAGCCTTCAGCGATTTGAATGTTTGATTCGCATTCTGGACATTTTTTCTTTTTGATGATGTCTTTTTTGTTGAAAGAGATGTGTTCTCTATCTTTTTCCGCATGCATAGCTGATGAAGATTCTCCAACTGGTGGGATTGAAACTTCTTCGTATTTTTGTTGTTTTACAGTTTCAATTTTGATTTCTTTAACTTCAACTTTTTTTTCATTTGTTTCTTCCTCTTTTTCTTCTTCTTTGTGAAGGTTTAGAACTTGTTCTTGTCTACTTCCATCTCTGTAAACTGTACAACCTTTTAGTCCTGATTCCCAAGCTAGTAAGTATCCTTGTCTTACATCTTCTCTTGTTGCTGAATTTGGGAAATTGATTGTTTTACTGATACTGTTATCAACGTGTTCTTGGAAGGCAGCTTGCATTTTAATGTGGTCATCCGCACTGATATCCATTGCCGTTACAAAAACTTTTCTTACTTCTTCTGGGATTTCTTCTATTCCTTGAACTGAACCAGTTGCTTGAATTTCTTTAATGATTTCGTCTTTGAAGAGATCGTGTTTTTTTAGTTCTTCTTCTAGGTATGGATTTACGTACATTAGTTTTTGTCCGCTCATAACTTCTTTGTAGTATGCTAGTGCGAAGAATGGTTCAACTCCTGAGCTACAATCTAGAATCATTGAGATTGATCCAGTTGGTGCCACAGTTGTAAGAGCGGCATTTCTGTGTTTGATGTTTTGTTCGTCTGGTCCAAAAATACTGAGCTCCCAGTTTGGGAAGTTTCCTTTTTCTTCTGCAATTTTTGTTGAAGTTGCATGAGATACTTCATTTACAATTCCCATTACTTTTCTTGCAAGGTCTCTTCCTTCTTCACTGTCGTATGGAATTCTCATTTGATAAAGCATGTCGGCAAATCCCATGATTCCAAGTCCTAGTCTTCTATTATTTCTGAAAGTTTGATTAACTTTTTCAACTGGGAAGTCAGAAAGATCAACTACGTTGTCTAACATTCTTGTAGCGATTTCAGTTACGTATTTTAGTCTGCTTTCGTCAACTTTTCCGTCAGCAGTAACGAATTTTGCTAAGTTGATTGAACCTAGATTACAAACGTCTCCATCATGTAGCCATTGTTCTCCACATGGGTTTGTTGCTTCTAGTCTTCCTAGTTTTGGAACTGGATTAGTTTTGTTTGCAGCGTCAGGGAAAAGAATTCCTGGTTCACCATTTCTCCATGCAGCGTTGATGATTTTGTCCATTAATTCAGAAGCTGTAATGTTTTCTTCGATGGCATCAACGAAAGCTCCACGATCATTTCTGATAACTCTTCTTGGTTTCATTTTTTCTCCTTTCCAGTTACAAAGCCAAGGTTCTTTTGAGTTGTTTTTTACTTGTTCCATGAACTCATCAGTCAATCCAACTGAGACGTTGAAGTTAACTAGTTCTCCTTCTTCCCATTTACATTCGATGAATTCTAAAATATCCGGATGATCAATTCTCATAACTCCCATATTAGCTCCGTGACGACCTTGTTGTTTGATAACACCAAAGGATTCATTGTAGGCTTTTAGGAAAGAAACTGGACCTGATGCCGTTCCTTGAGTAGCATTTGCTCTATATCCTGCTGGTCTTAATAAGTGCCAAGCAAAGCCTAGACCAGATCCTGCTTGTTGAAGTAGTGCAGCATCATGAAGTGTTTTGAAAATCCCGTCCATGCTGTCTTCGAAATGAATAACAATACAATTTGAAACGAGTCTTGTTTTTCCACCTGCATTTGCAAGAGTTCTTCCTGCAGGGATGAATTCGAAACTATATAGAACGTCTTTAAATTTTTCTTCAAATTCTGCAACTTTATCGCTTGATTTTCCGTAACCTTCTTCAACTTTTGCTAAAGCTTTTGCGACTCTGTCGTACATTTCTTCTGGGCTTTCGCAGACTTCTCCATTTTCGTCTCTTTGAAGATATCTTCCAGCTAGAAATTTTAATGAGTTTGGGCTAAAAGGAAGTTTTGTCGTTTTTCCATTAAGAATATCTTCTTGGCTACTTCTAATATTTTTGTGTTCTTGTCTATAAATTATGTATGCTTTTGCGGTTTTTGCATGTCCACCTTCGATTAATATTTTTTCAATTAAATCTTGAATTTGTTCAACGTTTGGAGTGTTTTCTGAATCAGTAAAGAAAACTTCGATTACTGCGCAAACTTGATTGGAAATTTTTTCAGCAAGACTTCTGTCTTCACCACCAACTGATTGTGCAGCTTTCCAGATTGCTTCAGTGATTTTTTCTTGGTCGAATGGTGCTATTTCTCCATTTCGTTTTTTAATCTGTTTGATAGGGGACATAGGGATGAGATGGTTATTGTGTATTAATTTTTAGGTTAAATTTAGGGGGCCAAAAAATTCTCTCAAAGTGGCTTTAAAAGAGAGAAAAGTTCGAAATTTGGCTTGTTTCTGAAATTTTCAGAGGGATGAGTGTGCCAGATGTTGTGTGTGTCGAGATTTTTTGCACACCACATCTAGTGGTAATTCGAATATTATCAAAGAGTTTTTTTCTTTGAAAGGTTAAATTATCTAAACTTGTTGACAGGGAGTTAGTGGAGTTTTTTAGTGAGATTTTGGAGGCACTCGAGGAGGTAGTTGATGTCTTTTTCTACAGTCTTTTTCCCCATTGATATGCGGATTGAGCTTTGTGCTTGTTCTTCTTTTAGACCAGTTGCAATTAGTACGTGAGATGGTAATTCTTTCTTTGAACTACAGGCTGACCCCGTGCTTACAAATACTCCTAAATTGTCTAGGTGTAGTATTAACTCTTTGTTGTTGATATTTTTTACTTGAATATTGAGATTGTTTGGTAAGCGATTTTTGATTGATCCGTTTAGTTTGATTTCAGGTAGATCTTGTGTCATCTTTTCTAAGAAATGCTTTTGTATTTTTCTTAATCTAGTGAATTCTTCTTTGTGATTTTCTTGCGCTAATTCTAGGGCTTTTGTAAATCCTACAATTGCTGGAGTGTTCAGTGTTCCTGAGCGAATTCCGAATTCTTGTTCTCCTCCATAGATTAGTGGTTCGATTTTAATGTTATCCTTTTTGAATAATAGTCCGACTCCTTTTGGGCCGTAAATTTTGCTGGAATTGATGGTCATAAGATCTATACCTAATTCTTTGGTGTCTAATTTTAGGAATGGCGTTGCTTGGCAAGAATCAATATGTAGTGGAATATTGTGTTTTTTTGTGATTTTTGAGATTGATTTGATGTCTTGTATTGTGCCGATTTCGTTGTTGGCATGAATGATTGAGACTAAGAGTGTTTTGTCTGAGATTTTTGATTTTAGTTCTTGAAGGTCGATTTCTCCGTCTTTGTTTACGTTTAGGTAGGTGATTTTATATCCTTGTTTTTCTAGATTTCTGAGTGGTTCTAAGATTGAAGAGTGTTCTATTTTTGTTGTGATAATATGTCTTTTTTCTAGATTCGCTTTTGCAATTCCGAAAATTGCGAGGTTGTTACTTTCTGTTCCGCTTCCTGTGAAAATAATTTCTAGTGGTGAGCAATTTAGAATTTTTGAAATTGTTGTGCGTGAATCATCTACTGCTTTTTTTGCTTGATGTCCTGGAGTGTGATTTGATTCTGGATTTGCGAAAATTTCTGAAAAATATGGAAGCATTGCTTTGATTACTTCAGGATCTGTAGGAGTTGTTGCTGCATGATCTAGATAAATATTTTCCATTAGTTTTGTGGATTTTCTTTTAAGTATTTTTCGGCAAAAGTTAATGCTGTAATTGTTCCAAGGTCGCAAATTTCTCCAGTGTTAATTTTGTTCATAATTTCTTTGAATTCGTGTATTTCTACTGTTAGTTCTTCGTGTTCGTCGAGTTCTTGTTCTTGGATTTTTTTGCAATTTAATCCGAGGAAAAAATGCACTTTACTGTTTAGTAGGCCAGTTGATTCGTTTGCTGATAGGGTTTTGATGATTTTTTCTGCTTTATACCCAGTTTCTTCAAGGAGTTCTCGGGCAGCAGTTTCTTCGATGTTTTTGTCTGAGATTTCTTGGTAACCTGCTGGAACTTCTAGGTCTAGTCTTTGGATGGGATGTCTGTATTGTCTTATCATGACCACTTTTTTGTCAGTTGTGATGGGGACGATAATTGCGGCGTCTTTTCTGCTAACTCGATAATATTCTTCGACGATTTTGCCGTTTTCTTTTTGGCAACGTTCTTTTTCTAGGGTAAAGAAATTATTATTTATGATTTTTTCTGAGTTGAGGATTTTCCAGGTCATTAGTTTTGTTTATTTTTCTAGTTTAAATGTACCATTCATTTT
>CAYNUR010000030.1:0-10999 GCA_964400435.1 uncultured Candidatus Peribacteria bacterium | reverse complement strand
GAGTAGGGGAGTGGTCGATATAATTGTAAAAAAAGAGCTAGAAGAGAAGCTAAACTCAGGAAAAAAACTAAAGATAAAATTAGGAATTGATCCATCTGGAGCTGATCTACATATTGGACACATGGTAGTAATAAAAAAATTAAGAGAATTTCAAGACGCTGGTCACACAATTCAACTACTTTTTGGAAATTTTACCGGACAAATAGGGGATCCGACTGGAAAAATGGATGCAAGAAAACCAAAAACCCAGCAAGAATTAGAAAAAAATGCAGAAAAATACCTAGAACAAGCAGGAAAAATACTAGATACAGAAAATGTTGAAGTACATTGGAATGCAACATGGCTTGGGAAACTAAATTTTGCCGACATTGTTAACCTTGCAAAGGTTTTTACAGTTGGCCAAATGATGGAACGAGATATGTACCAAGAAAGAGTCAAAAAAGAGCTACCAATTTATATGCACGAATTCTTATACCCACTAATGCAAGGTTACGACAGTGTTGCACTTCAATCTGATGTGGAACTTGGTGGAACAGACCAAACATTCAATCTTCTAGCTGGAAGAACAATTCAAAAAGCATATGGTCAAACACCTCAAAACATCCTAACAGTACCTTTGCTTATAGGAACTGATGGAACAGACAAAATGGGAAAAAGTTTAAACAACTATATTGGTGTAAACGAAGAACCAAAAGAAATGTTTGGAAAAACTATGTCCATTCCTGATGAATTAATTTTGGACTATTTTGAATTGGCAACCGATGTTCCAATGGATCAAATTAACGAAATTAAAAAAGCACTTGAAGAAGGCGAAAACCCAAGAAATTTAAAGATAAGACTAGCAAAGGAGATAGTTACTCTTTACCACGATGCAGAATCAGCCCACAAAGCAGAAGAAGAATTCAATACAGTATTTGCGAAAGGTGGAATTCCTGATGATATTGAACTAAAAAAGCTATCTGGAAACACATGGCAAATAATTGAGCTCATAGCAGAACTAAATTTTTCTTCTTCAAATTCGGAGACAAGAAGACTTATACAAGGTGGAGCAGTAAAAATAGACGGTGAGAAAGTTGATGACATTCATCAAGAAGTTCATATTGGTGAAGAAAGATTAATTCAAGTAGGGAAAAGAAAATTCGCAAAAGTAATTTCTGAATAGCTCACAGTTAAAGATGCTAAATAAAAAACTAGCTACAATTCTTAGAACGACTAAAAGGCATCTCTCACGTTTAGATTACCTAGGCGTAAAAACAGTTAAAGATTTTTTATTGTATTTCCCTAGGACATATACAGATATTTCCGAATACACGAAAATAATCGAAGTCGACACTTCACAAATTAACGTAATCAAAGGAAAGCTTACCCGGTTATTCAATATAACCACTAAGCATGGGAAAAAAATAACTAGAGGTTTATTTCAAGACGACACCGGTTCAATCGAAGTAGTTTGGTTTAACCAAGCTCATTTAACTAAATTCCTTCCACGAAACAAAGAAATCATCCTCAGTGGAAAAGTTAAGTTCTCATTTGGAAAAATTACACTTCAAAATCCGAACTACGAATTTATAAAAAAAGAAGAAGAACAAATTCACACTGGAAGAATTGTACCAATTTATCATGAAACCGAAGGCATTAATTCAAAATGGATAAGGGAAAAAATAAAACCACTTGTCGATGAATGCACAAAAGAATTAAACGACTACCTACCACAAGAAATCAAAGATAAGCACAATCTTTTTGACTACTCAAAATCAGTTCGAGAAGTACATTTTCCCAGCTCAGAAGAAACATTAGAAAGAGCAAAAGAAAGACTAGCTTTTGACGAATTATTTTTACTTCAATTAAAAGTCCTTCAAAAAAAATGGCATTGGCAAAACATTTCAAAAGGACAAAGCAAAATAATTGAATTAAAGAAGGAAGTATTAAAAAACTGTCTCGAATCACTTCCATTCGAGTTAACATCAGCACAAAAAAGAGTTTTAAAAGAAATTTTCGAAGACATGAAAAAAGACTATCCTATGACCAGATTAGTTCAAGGAGATGTAGGATCAGGAAAAACAATTGTAGCAATTCTAGCCGCCTTAAATGTTATCAAAAATGGATATCAAACAACAGTTATGGCACCCACCGAAATTTTAGCAAAACAACATTATCAAAACTTCCTAAAAATACTTACTCCATACAACATCAATATTCAGTTCATCGCGGGTAGCACTACAAAAAAACAAAAAGAAGAAATCATACGACAAATGAAAACAGGAACTTGTGACATTGTGGTCGGAACTCATGCTTTAATCCAAGAAGGAATAGGATTTAAAAAATTAGGCCTAGCTATAATTGATGAACAACATCGCTTTGGTGTAAAACAAAGGGATATACTAAAAAATCAAGGATCACCACATTTATTAACTATGACAGCAACACCAATACCAAGAACAATGGCTATCACAATTTATGGAGATCAGGATCTTTCGATTATTGACGAAATGCCAAAAGGGAGACAAGAAATATTCACTAGAGTTGTACCAGAAAAGAAAAGGATAGAAGCTTACCGCTGGGTTGAAGATCAAATTAACAAAGGAAGACAAGCATTCATCATCTGTCCATTAATAGACGAATCTGACACCTTAGAAGTTAAATCAGTAATGCAAGAATTTGCTTATTTAAAAGAACACATCTTCCCAAATCTAGAAATTGGATTACTACATGGAAAAATGAAACAAGAAGAAAAAGACCAAATCATGAAAGATTTTAAAGAGAATAAACTAAACATACTTGTGTCAACCTCCGTAATTGAAGTGGGAATAGATGTCCCAAATGCAAGTATTATGATTATTGAAGGAGCAGAAAGATTCGGTCTATCACAACTTCACCAATTTAGAGGAAGAGTTGGTAGGGGAGAGCACAAATCATACTGCTTCCTCTTTACTGGAAAAATATCACAAGAGGGGAGTACCCGAATGAAAGCAATGGAAAAATACTCAAACGGTTTCAAACTCTCTGAAATAGATTTAGAGCTTAGGGGACCAGGAGAAGTTTATGGAATAAAACAAAGTGGAATTCCTGATTTAAAAATGGCCAGCTTAGGTGATTCTGAAACAATCCAAAAAGCAAGATCAGCTGCTGACTCAATAATCAAAAAAGATCCCTTATTAAGGGATCATCCTTATCTTGAACAAAGAGTAGCAGAACTATATCAAATCTATATCAAAGATTAAGCTGCATCAGCTAATCCAAAATCACTACTCAAAGCTCTACTTGCTTGATTTTTTGTAGCATCATTAAGTCTTTTAGTAGCATTTAAAACCGTCACATCTCTTAAAGTCCAAGCTTGATCAATATCATTATCCATATCTTCAAACATTGCATCAAGACCAGCATCAAATTCTTCTTGTCCACCTCCAATAGTTGATAAATCTGACATAAAAATTAATTTAAAGTACATTTAATTCTTAACAACTTCTTACCAAAATCGCAAGATAACTTTATAAAAAAACAGACCGTTCAATTGACATATCATCGTTTTTACAATAAACAATTCAGCTGAACTAAAAAACATTCCTATGTCAGAAAAACCAGGGAACAACGATATTACAAAAGTTGCCCCACAACCAATAAGAGAAGATGAAGACACAAAAATCTCAAAACCAAGTTCATCGAGAAGACTATTTGATCTAGATTCTGAACCAGAAACAATTTCAAAAGGTAAAGTCCCACCTGAAATCATCAGAAGATACAAGAAGCCTGAGGACCAACCAACAAGAGAATTAGACCCAAAAAGAATAAAAGAAATTGATGATAGAGCAAGATTAGAAGATCAAGAAAGACTCCGACAGGAAGTTCTAAACTTACAAGCCCACACAAGAAATCAAACAGAAACTGTAACAACTGAGGAAAAAACCAAACGAACTTTTTTCGTAGAAACAAAACCTCCAGAAATTACAGATTCTGAAGTTACTAAACGAATAATAAGCTCATACAATCAAAGTGAAACTGGAAAAATCATTACAACTTCGGTAGAAACTCCTATTCCTCAACCCTTACCAACATCAAACAATTCAGGAGAAATATGGACAACTGACAACGAAGAAGACTCTCTGGATATACCAATAACAGTTGAAAGTATCGATCATACTGATCAAGAAAAAAGCCCCGCATCATTTTTCCCACCAGTAGAAATCGAAGAACCCCAAATACAGGGAAGTACACTTATAAACCTAGGAGGAATTTCTACAGCTGGAATCTATGGAACACTTCCTCATCTCTATGATCAAGAAATGACTGCATATGGAGAACTACTTCATGGTCTTCCAGCTGAGGTACAGCAAATAATTAGATACACAGCAGGAAGTAGAATCACCGAACAGGTCTTACAAACAAGAACTGAACTTGCAGAATCCGTCGATATAATTAGAGCATTAGCAAGGATGAGTAAAGAAACGTCTTCAGGACTCTTAGTACCCGAAAGTGAAGCCTATAGAGGATATTACTTACCAGCACTAAGAGATGATTTCGAGGAGTATAATCTTGTAATTACAAGATTAAGAATTACCATAACAAGAATATTAGGGGAATTCAACGAACTAAAACCAATACTTGAAAAACTCTATTCTCAAGATTTAAATAGAGAATTAACCCTTACAATATTAAAAAGCCTAATTGAGTCACTTGGAAATTACATTCAAATTTTCAACGCAGAAGACTATCCTTTACCAACTTCAAACACCCCTCCTAACCCTGAATCACGAAACCCAAGAGAATACGTAAGCCAATTAACTGATTTCTTTCATTTAAATGTAGTAATAAACTTAAGCTTTGCTCAAAGAATAATGGCAACAACTTATAGAAACGCTACTAGATACGAAGCTCAATTAAAAGAACATCCAAACATGATTCCTCAAGAAAGACATGTAAATAAAATAGTTACAGCACAAGTTGGAAATTTAGAAGCTATTGCTGAAGATCTGAGAACAATCCTCTACCATGTTTTAAGAATTGTAGACAGCATGTACCCAGAAGAGTTCAAACAAGCAATCCGTGAAGACCAAAGAGTACTACAGTACATTTCAACAGAACATTCAAGCAGGCTAGACTCAGAAAAAGAAAGACTAACTGATTTAACAGAATCTACCAAATCTAATTCCGGCTCTGTTATTCGTAGAATTTTTGGAGGAAATGAAAAAGAAACATTTGCAGAACTTGCACAAAGAAAAATATCAATCGCAGAAGGTGAAAAAAATGAAATAATTCAAAAAACTGATGCAGCAAGATTAAGAAGATTTCGATCCTCAATTGCCAACCTTATGCTTGAATTACCAATCATCGAAAGACTCTTAAAAGGATAAAATTAGAAAAAATAAAATTTTACCCCACTCAATTTAAAATTAAAACAGGGGACAGGTCATTTTTTTCGAGAAAACGCCTTAAATCAAAAGTTTTGAGAATCGGGCTTAAGCTAGGGGATAACAGGCATGAAACACAGAAATAACAACACAAAAATAAAAAAAATCAATTTTACAATCAAAACCAGCAAAAAGTAGTAAAAACTTTTTCAAAGAAAAAAGAAACAAAACAAAAGAATACAACTTACCAAAAGAAAACAACATACGGACAAAGAAGTCAAACTGTATATTCGCACAAGATACATTGTGCAAACTAAAATACACTAAAAAAATAGTCCCCTAAAAATCTATCTCACGACGTATTCCAAAGTAATTTATCTACATTATCTTTTATAGCCTCATAAGGTTCTCCAGATATCAATATTGCTCTTAAACGCTTTTTAGAATCCTCGGTAGTCAAGTTATCATTAGCTATTTTTACTGTTTTTTCTAGGCTTCTGCCTTTATCCATTAATAACTTAGAAAAAAGATCTATTCTAGATTTATTTATTCCTTCAATTTTAAAGTTTCGTTCTTCCCCTTTTCCAACTACTGATTTTGCAAGCTTAGCCAATTCTGAATAAGGTATTTCATCAATTACTCTTGAATATCTTGAACTAGATTTCAAAGGTTTTGTCAAACCATCATAAGCAATCCCATCATCAATGCGATCATTTAGTTCGTCACTCTTAAAAGGTCCTCTATAACCATTTTTATCTTCAACAAAGTAAGTCCTATTCTCACCTGCACCAAAAATTTTTACCGAAAAACTGTAGTTTTTATCTACTTTTACATCAATCCTACCATCCTTAATCTCTGACTCCCCAAAAACATCTAAATCATTTTTGCCATACTCCTCATTCAAACTATCCTCATCAACAACCTGCTCACTACTCTCTTCACTCCCCTTTTCATTAAACAAACTAATACCAATAGATCTGAAGTATTCTTCATTTTCATCTAAAAAATCATTAATGGAATCAGCATCATTTGAAATCGAATCCCATTCTGCCTTCAACTCTTCACTACCATACTCCTCAACAATCAAATTTGTTTGTGAATTCAAGTAATCAATATATTCCTGATCAGACGAAAATTGACCAGATTTCTTCATTTCAAAGGCTTTTTGACTCACGCTTTTCCACTTATCAATAAGTACCAAATTTTCCTCACCCTCCATTTGATCATTCAAAATTCTATCAGCTTTAAGCACTAAAGATTTAGTATCTTGAACATCAGAATATAGATCATAAACCGAAACATCTTCTAATCCATTTTTTGACAAAAAATCTTGAAATTTCTTGTATTCTTCGACAATATCCTCACTATCCCCCCCTTCTCTTACAACCTGTTTAAGCCCATCTTCATAATCATAGTACAACTGAGTGAACTCTGGGTTATTAGCTAGTTCAACAACTTTTTTATAATCTCCAATATTAGCCTTATATCTTTCAGGCTTTGAAAGTACAACTTTAGAAAGAAATAAGTGATGACTTGGCTTAACTTTAATTACACCAACTTTTTTATCAAAATTTGGAGACTGTACATCTACTTCATAATTCATCTTTAAAACTTCAAAACTTTGATCCCCAAAAGAATCATGTAAAAACTGATCATTCACTGAATCACTTAATTCGGATAATCCAGCTTCTTTTTCAGTTTCATCAATAATTTCAGCACTTGTTAAATCCCCTAGCATATCAACAGCTTTTCCTAAAAGACCAGAACTATCAAGTCCTTCTACTTCCCTATCAGGCGACTCATTTTTTTCGAATTCGTCAGACATATTTATTCTAATAATCATAAAATTATAACATAAATCACCTAAAAACTCAATTTTATAAACAAAAAAGCAGTATCAAGATCATTCCCAATACTGCTTCCTTAAGTTTTTCTATCTACTTTCTACTTCTTCCAATTTTCAGGCCTTAAACTTCTAACCGTTCTACCAGCATCCCACATCTCCATATCATGAATCTCTTTTAACTCCTCATCAAGCTTTTCTCTATAATCTGATTGACTATTCTTTTCTAAAGTAATTCTAGCCTCAGTTCCATTCTTTACACTTTCATAAAGATCTTTAAAAACAGGAAGATTAGCTCTTTTAAACTTTTCCCTCCAATCCAATGCACCCCTTTGAGCAGTAGTTGAACAATTTGCATACATCCAATCCATTCCATTCTCACCTACTAATCTAATCAAACTCTGAGTAAGCTCTTCAACTGTCTCATTAAAAGCTTCACTAGGAGAATGACCATTCTCACGTAGAACTTGATACTGAGCTTCCATCATACCAGCAAGACCTCCCATCAAAACACCTCTTTCACCAGTCAAATCACTCGTTACTTCCTTCTCAAAGGTCGTAGGGAATAAATATCCAGATCCAACAGCAATACCAAGAGCTCTAACCCTATCTTCAGCATTTCCTGTCGCATCTTGATAAACAGCAAAACTACTATTAATACCACTTCCATCTAAAAAGTTTCTTCGGACAGTTAAACCAGACCCCTTTGGAGCAACAAGAATAACATCAATGTCTTCAGGTGGAGTAATCCCTGTCTGATCGCCATAAACAACACCGAAACCATGTGAGAAATACAAAGCTTTTCCAGCAGTTAAATGAGGTTTCAATTTTGGCCAAAAATCTTTTTGTCCAGCATCAGATAATAAGTACTGAATAATTGTTCCTTTTTCAGCTGCTTCTTCAAGCTCAAATAAAGTTTCTCCTGGAACCCAACCATCTTCAATCGCTTTATCCCAGTTTTTTGATCCTTTTCTCTGACCAATGATTACATTAATTCCATTTTCTTTCATATTTAAAGACTGACCAGGACCTTGGACACCGTACCCCAGAACTGCGACGACTTCATCTTTCAGGACTTCTTGCGCCTTAGATAATGGGAACTCATCTCGTGTAACTACATTTTCAGCCACACCTCCAAAATTCATTTCAGCCATAAATATGGATGTTAAAAAATATCTGTCTCAATATATAAAAATACTAACACCAATGCAAGTTAAGCCAGTTTTTTACACATATATGTACCGTCTAGACTATAACCTTTCTTTGCATAATATTCTCGAGTACCTATCCCAGCAATAACTGCAATTTTTTTATAATCAGAACCTAAAGAAATCTCTTCAGCCTTCTTCATTAATCTACTCCCCCATCCCATATGTTGATTTTCTCCCTTTAGTTTTTTTCCTACAGCAATTTGCTTTCCATAAACATGAACTTCTCTAATCAAACTAGCCCCATTCAATTCCTTAATAAAAGTTTTTCTTGGAAACCTTAAACGAAGTAAAGCAATTAGCTTATCATTTTTAACATCTTCATAAGACAAGAAATACTCTACCCCCCCACCGGCATTATATTTTCTTACTACAAATTCAATATCATCAATATTCACATCGGCATCCTTAATCTCCCTGTATCGAATTTCACGAATCCTAACTCCTTCATCATTCATTCTCTTTTCTAAAATTTGACGAACATTAGAAAACTTAGTACCAGCTTCAATATCTGGTGCAGGAATATCCCTCGCAACTCGATCAACTCGACACCATTCAGGAACATCTTTTAAATTTTGATACAGTATCTCCTGAAGTATTTCATCATTATAAGGTTCAAATCCCCCCTTCCTATAAATAATAGCCAACTTTGATTTTGGAACGACCATGCATGGATAAAGCTTTAAATAATCCGGCTGATATTCATCTCCTTCAAATAATTCACCAATCATTTTACTATCTTTTTCAATTGTAGAACCCGGTAAATTTGGCATCATATGATAACTTAATTTAAATCCAGCATCCTTTAATAATCTAGTTGCCTTTCTAACAGAGGCTAGATCATGACCTCGCTCAGTAATTTCTTGAACTTTATCATCAGTAGTTTGAACACCAATCTCAATCTTAGTAACACCCAATTTTCTCAATCTTCTTACTTCTTCCTCATCAATATGATCGGGTCTAGTTTCTACATTAATACCAATACATCTAACTTTTGCAGTTTCGTTTTCCTTTACCACATCGGCAAATTTTAAATTCCCTTTTTTAATACTATTTAAAACAACTGTATTTATCTCATCTTTACCATATGGGCTAGAAACAACATTTTTTTCAATGATGTTCTCCATTTTATCAGTTTTTTCATCTGAAATTTGAGCCTTAAACTCATTCATAGCTTGTATACATTTTTTTACAAACCAAGTTTGATATCTTTTTGGATATGAACTCCATGTACCACCTAAAATTCTCAATTCCACCTTAGAAATCTGGTGACCTGTCATAGCTAAAGCCTTTAATCGAACAAAGACCTGAGTATAAGGATTAAATTGCTGTCTAAACCCTCTCTGTGCCGCAGGCTGACTTGGGAGATAACTCTTAGGCATTCTTACATCAGTCGGACAATAAATGCATTTACCCGGGCAAGGAAAAGGCTTTGTCAAAACCGTAACAGGTGCAACACCACTTAACGTCCTAACCTTTCTTTTTTGAATAAGAGATAATAGATTTTCATTCACATTAATTTCACCATCTTTGAGTAAATCATTATACGCTTTAACAAAATACAGATTATGAAAAACAACACTTTTATGCTCTTTAATTATTCCATTACGAAACTTTTCAAAAGCTCTTCTATTTTTAAACTTTTTACCAGCAGCCTTTTTTATAATAATTCGAGCTAATTCTTGATGATCACTCAAATCCAGTTTGGCAAAATCCATAAAAACAGTTAAATTTACTTAGACAGTAGCCGATTCTAACATAATATGCAAAAAGATATAACAAAAAAATTGCTCAACAAGGTTGTAGAAGATTACAACAAAATAGCTAGTGACTTTGATATGACTAGACAGCGAAGTTGGCCAGAGTTTAAGCAATTCAATGGTTACGTAAAAAATGGAGATAGAATTGCTGACATAGGATGCGGAAACGGACGACTTTTTGGCTCAATTTCAATGAACAAAAAAATTGACTATGTCGGAATCGACAACAGTACGGAACTACTTAAGGCAGCAAAAAAAAACTTTCCTGAAGCTAATTTTATCAAAGGAAACCTAACTAATATCCCCCTTGAAGACATCTCTATCGATATGGTCACAACTATTGCCTCATTTCATCATCTTCCCTCCAAAAAATTACGGAAAAAGTCCTTGAAAGAAATAAACAGAATTCTTAAAAAAAATGGAATTCTTATAATGACAAATTGGAATTTATTTCAAGAAAAATATAAAAAATACATCTGGAAAGCAAGACTTAAACACTTAACATCATTTGGAAAATATGCCTGCCGAGACACCTTTATTCCATGGCGAGACACTGGAATAATGCGCTACTACTACGCATTTACAAATAAAGAACTTAGAAAACTTTTATTTCAGTCAGACTTTGAAATCATCAAAGAAGAAATAGGTAGAAACTTTTTACATATATGCAAGAAAAAACAGTAAAAATACTAGGAGTAAAAATCAATAAAATAACACAAAAGGAAGTACTCAAGGTAGCTTCTAAAATTTTAGATAATAAAGAACAACATTATTTCACAACCCCAAATCCTGAAATAATACTTAAAGCACAGAACAACAAAAAATATCTAAAAATATTAAACA
>CAYNUR010000029.1:0-11065 GCA_964400435.1 uncultured Candidatus Peribacteria bacterium | reverse complement strand
CACCAAAACCATCACCCAACGTACCAGCAGGTAAGCCACCTCAATAAAAACCTATCAAACAAACACTGCGTGATGTACCCGAGCAAAGCGAGTGGTACATCATTTCACCTTGAAGATTTTCAATTTTCCATGCAATCTTTATACTCCAAAAACATCAAATAGAATTTCCATATTAATGAGACATATTAAAAGAAAAAAAGAGTTTAACAACATCTACATTTTCATTGGAGTTAGCCTTTTTTTCAGCCTCATTCTAATCGGACGTCTATTTCAACTCCAAGTCCTACAACACAATTATTTTCAAGATATCGCAACTAGAGAACAGTTCGGATTTGTAGAACTTCCAGCACAAAGAGGAGATATCATTATCCGCGACCACCATTCCGAAGAAGAATTTCTACTAGCAACTAACACAACTCTTAATTTAGTTTATGCTGATCCATTCTTAATCGAAGATCCAAACCTAGTAGGACAAACCTTAGCTCCATTACTTTTCGATATAGAATCAGAAAGAGAGCTAGACCTGCAAAGAATCGAAGATCAAAGAAAAAACCTACCAATAGATCTAACCGAAGAAGAAGTTGAAGAACTACTAAAACCAAAATCAGACGAACAATTAGCAGCAGAATTCAAAGAAAATCTCATTACCAAACTTGGTCAAAAACAACGTCCAGAAATTCAACTCACCAACGAAGTAGATTTAGATAAAATCACTCAAGTTAACAGCCTTGGATTAAGCGGTATTGAGACCAGAGATGACAACAAAATTTACGCAAAACCTTCAGAAATTGGAGATAAAAAATCAACCGCAGAAAAACTATCATCCATCGTTGAAATCCCTTCTGCAAAACTAGAAAACATTCTTGATGGCGACAACAGATACGTCGTATTAAAAAGAAAATTACATCCAGATATTTCTGATCAAATCCAAGATTTACAAACCGGAGAACTTGAAGAAAACTTTAGAGGAATAGGTATGACAGAGGAATATTATCGCTTTTACCCAGAACAACAAGTCGCCGCAAACGTTGTGGGATATATCAATCACGAAAGCATCGGACAATATGGAATTGAAAGTAGTTTCAATAATCAACTACAAGGTAAAAAAGGTAAATTCCAAACGAAAAGGGATTCACTTGGAAGACAAATCACAGTTGGTGACAGTATAATCGAAAAACCAGTTGATGGCTCAGATATAGTACTAACAATAGACCGTTCAGTTCAAATGAAAGTCGAAGAAATCCTAGACTATGCTGTTTGGGCATATAGAGCAGATTCAGCACAAGCAATAGTTATGGATCCAAAAACCGGAGCAATTCTAGCAATGGGGCACAGCCCAAGATTTAACCCAAATACTTTTGGAGAAGTCTTCACAAAAGTTGACGCAGAATTCACACCAGAACAAATTGAAGAACTTTACCCAGCTCCTCAAGAAAACCAATATTACTACTACACAAATGATGTAACTTTAGACAAATACACTGTATTCGAGGAAAAAGACGAATTTGGAAACACTAGATATTTAAGATATGAAAATTTCGTAGGCCCAGAAGTTTACCACAACAAAATCATCAGTTGGCCATATGAACCCGGTTCAGTATTCAAAACCATCGCTATGGCTATAGCAATCGACGATGGAGATGTAACTCCAAATACAACCTACAACGATGTTGAACCAGTTGGAGTGGATTGGAATCCATACACTGAAGACTATGACTTCTACATCAAAAACTCTGCAGGACACCTCGGACTAGTAGATATGAACACCGTGCTGGCAGAATCGCTAAATACTGGTATGACTTTTGTGGCAAAAAGAATCGGACCAGCTCTCTTCTATAGCTATTTAGAAAAATTTGGATTCCTTGATAGAACTGACATCGAACTCGATAATGAAGCAGTTGGAAAAATTGACTATTTCGAAGATTGGACAGAATCAGAACTTGCAACTCATTCATTTGGACAAGGTATAACTGTCACAATGCTCCAATTAGCAAACGCATATTCTGCAATCGCAAACGGCGGAATCCTCATGCAACCATATGTCATAGAAGAAGTCCGACACGATGATGGAACTATTACAGTCACAGAACCACATGAAATCAGAAGAGTTATCTCAGAAGAAACATCAAACAAAATGCAAGCAATGCTAATTTACGCTGTAGAAGAAGGTGTAGCAGGTAACGCACAAACCGAAACCCATAGAGTTGCTGGAAAAACAGGAACATCACAAACATATAAAAACGGACAAGCTTTATCTGGAAGTGGAACAACAATTACCAGCTTCGCAGGTTTCGGACCAGTCAGTGATCCACAATTCGTCGTACTAGTAAAAATTGATAAACCAAAATCTTCAGAATGGGGATCTGACACAGCCGCCCCGACATTCGCAAAAATTGCCAGCTTTATGATGGATTACTACAATATCCCTCCTGACAAGTAAACTTTATCACCACTTGACAAAAAAAGGAAAAGCAGATAAATTTAAACGCTAATATTTATCGAAAAAGGTGTTTAAAGCAAATTTTACACAAACAGGAAGTAAACATACCAAAACTCACAAATTTTTTGGTGAAAAAAGACCTATTGCAAAAAAGGGCTTAGTCGCTGAAGGATTAAACAAATTCAACACATTATTCAATCCTTTTAAAAGTTCAAAGGAAAGAGCCCAAAACGGTCACAACGATAATAATAGCTCAACCCCTTGGAACAACAAGCATGTTGGATGGGCTGGAGAAGAAAAAGAAAGCTTATTTAAAGGAGTTTACACTGACACAAGAGAACTAATTGGAAATACATTAAATGGAGTTCTAGACATTACAACTACCGCAACAAAATATCCATTTAAACTTGCTTACAACGTTGCAGCAGCACCTTTCTTTATCGCAAGATACATCGCTGATGCTGTCAGATTTATACCTCGTTTACAACTTATTGCCGCTGATATGGCCGCAGCTGGTGTCGGTAGACCATCCGCATGGATCACCGATGCAGAGAAGAAATCAATGTCCAAAATTGATTCAATCTCAGGCTCAATAAGAGGGAAAATTGGAAAAATATTTAAGACCAAATAGCAATTCTTAGAATCAAAAAAGGACTGCATAATAAATGCAGCCCTTTTTTTCTAATAAACCAATTGTTAGAATTCGTAAATCGGATAATAATCATCCTCTCCACCTTCTAATTCAACCTGATCTAAATCATTCAAACTAGAATTATATTGGTTAGCTTTCACCGCTCCCATTGAAACAGTATAAAGAACATCACCAATGTAAAGAATTCTCTTAATATCTTTTGGTCCATACCAATAATATCCTGAATAATCTTCAACTTCAGACTCATCATAATGTGAAATCTTTCCTCTCAAGTCGAAACCATCTTCCACACTAACGTCATAAACATATGCACCTTGGAAAACATAATCTCCATAAGTATTATCTGGAGTTTCAGGATCAGCTTTTACATCTTCTGGAATTTCTGCAAGAGTAACAGGGAAAGCCATTACACCTTCTTCAGCGTCATACATCAACGCTTTGTGATTCCAAAGTAGTTCACTTTCAGTTCCACGATCACCAATCATTTCTTCATGTAATTGAACTGGATTTTCCACATCAGTTACGTCAAACATTGCAATCTTCATACCTTGATACCAAGCAAAATCTTGTTCTGCACCGGCATCAACTGCATCTTTACCAAAACCGATTAAATGAGTTTCATCAAAAGGATGTAAGTAATCGCTGTAACCAGGAATTTTCAATTTACCTAGAACTTCAGGATTTTCAGGATCTTCAAGATCAATCACAAATAACGGATCAACTTTCTTGAAAGTAACCATATATGCTCTATCCCCCATAAATCTCACAGAGAAAATACTTTCTCCAGGAGCAAGACCTTCTAATTCTCCAACAAGATTCATTGTGTCTTCATTTAACACATACACATTATTCACTCCATTAAATCCAAGGGTTGTGGCAATTCTGAAGTGACCATCATGTTCATCCATTGAAAACTGATTCAAAATCGTACCAGGAACAATTCCTTGCCCTTCATACTCAACATCTGCCTCATCTAAAGCAAATCTATGCACAACAGTTTCTTCATCATTAAATCCATTGAATCCCCAGTTATATCTATTCTCAGCAACATACAAATTATCTCTAGAAGCATAAACAGTACCGTAAGATCCCATCACAACTTCAGTATCAACTTCAGCATCTGGATCATCTACTGGAATACCAGCAACAGTCATATAATCACGACTAGTCGAACCTGGAATGTAAGCAACATCATTACAATCTTCTGCAGGTGCAAATTCATTTTTAGAAGAATCTCCAACCAAAGGAACTAACTCTTCAGCAGAAGCAATAATTGGATCATAGTAATAATAACTTTGATACTTATTTGCCACTAAATAAACTGTATCATCAACTTTCCTTGAAGAAACATGACTTCCTTCAAAAGCAAGTTCTCTCAAAAGATCCATTTTTCCAGTATCTCCGATTTCAAAGATATAAACCTTTGTAAAACTACTGAAGTACTCTCTTGGGAAAGTCAAAGCAGCAGAATCTAAAGTCTCCATAATTGAATAGTCACCATAAGTATCACCAATTACTACCAATCTATTCCCATCAACATACATATCGATTGGCCAAAAATCTTCATCTTCAAAGGTAACAGCATCTAATTCTGCCATGTTTGAAGCAGGAGTAGCATCAACAACTCTCACTTCATTACCTTTTACAAGATAAATATTTTTACCATCTGTTTTAACAATATCAGCTTCATCAACTCCCTCTACCTGAACATTCGTTTTAGAGAAATCTTGAACACCCGCACCTTCAGCAGCTCCAGCTGTATTCGCACTTGGAGCTTCAGAAGCAGTAGATCCATCATCAGACTCTTCCATCACATCAACTGGAATCCCAGTAGCAGGTTCGATATCATAATATCTATTACCCAAATTACTCTCAACATGAGCTTTTAGAGCAACACAAGAACGAAATTCTTGTAATCCTACTTCATAATTCTCAACAACTCTTCCAGCAGCAATATCATCAAAAGTTGTACTTAATCTATCAATTCCTGATCTATCTAGACGATAAATAATATCTGCCATTTCACCTCTTTCAATTGTTTGATCAAAAGCAGTTACAGAAGTTGGAATTGCTGAACGATCTTGTAACGCATAAACAAAATGCTTATACCAAACTTGCGCATCCGGGAATTCCGTATCAAGTTCTAAAGCATTTGAAATAATTTTAGAAGCTTCAGCAAAGTTAATATTTTGCTCAGGTCTAAACATTCCATCACTATACCCTTCTACCAAACCCAGTTTAGTAGCTGTACATACATATGGAGCAAACCATTGATCTGCAACATCAGGATAACAGTTTCCACCAGTTACAGCTTCACCTGAAACCTCCATAGCAATTTTCAAAAATTCCGCACGGTTAATTGGTCTATCAAAACCATAAGTACCATCAGAATATCCAACAACAACGCCTTCATCATATAAATATTCTACAGCGTCAAAATTTACATCAGACTTCGGTACATCCGAAAAAGTCTGAGTTTGTGCATTTGCAGCACTTGGAACAACGAATGTCGAAAGAGCAAAAACCCCTAAGACTTTCGAAGCCAAAAGTTTTCTGAAATTCATAGACTTTTGTTAAAGGTTAACATATACAGAAACTATTCTATCAGGATTATGTTACGGGAAGGTAAACATTTGTTGACACATATTTAATTCGTTGACTAAAAGCCAAAATTCATGCAAAATAGCAGCCACTACAAACCCTTAACTGATTGAAAAAATGAACGATTTAACTTCGACAAGAACTGAAAATAACTCAATCACTTCACATAAAAGAGAATCTATGAACATCTTAAAAATCTCAAATCTTCATGCAGAAATTGAAGATAAAAAAATCCTTAACGGAATTGATCTAGAAATTAAATCTGGAGAAATTCATGCAATCATGGGACCAAACGGTTCAGGTAAAAGTACACTTTGTAACGTATTAATGGGAAATCCAAAGTACGAACAAACTGAAGGAGAAATTACTCTCAATGGAGTAGAATTCGGAGAATCAGAAGCTGACGAAAGAGCAAACATGGGACTCTTTATGGCTTTCCAACAACCATTAGAAATACCTGGAGTAACTTTAGGTAACTTTTTAAGAACTGCAAAAAATGCAAACCTGAAAGCAAATGACGAAAACGCAGAACTAGTAGCACCAGTAGAATTTATGGGTGAGCTTCGAGAACACGCTGAAAAATTAAAAGTTGATCCAACTTTCATTGGTAGATCAGTAAATGAAGGATTTTCAGGTGGAGAAAGAAAAAGAGCAGAAATCCTACAAATGTCAGTACTAAAACCTAAAATCGCACTACTGGATGAAATTGATTCAGGATTAGATATCGATGCACTAAAAATCGTTGCCGAAGGAATCAAAAAAGTACATGAAGAACATAACACTGGAATACTGCTTATCACCCACTACCAAAGAATCTTGAACTATGTAACTCCAGATCATGTTCACATCATGGCAAATGGAAAAATCATTAAATCTGGAGATAAGAACTTAGCTCTAGAACTAGAAGAAAAAGGTTACGAAGGATTCTTAAATTAAGATTAAAAGTTTCTAAAAATTTCTTAAACTAAAATCTGGGGCCCCCGTTGGGAGGGTAACAAAAAATCATTAAAAATTCTTAAACCAAAAATCGGGTACAAAATCTACCGCGTAGTGTACCCGAGTCGCCGAAAAAGGCGGCGATTGGTACACTAAAAATTCCTAAAATATACATCACATATGTCATCAATACCTGCAGAAACTAGGAAAACAATCGACGAAACAGTCGGAGAATACAAATTCGGTTTTAAGACCGAAACTAAAAGTGTATTCAAATCACAAAAAGGACTCACAAAAGAAATCATTGAACAAATTTCAAAGAGAAAAAACGAACCACAATGGATGCTAGAATTTCGTCTTCAAGCCTTTGAAATTTACAACAAAAAATCAATGCCAAAATGGGGTGCCGACTTAGATGGAATAAATTTTGACGACATCCATTACTATATCCAGCCTCAAGATAAACCAAAAAACAAATGGGAAGATGTTCCTGAAGAAATCAAAGACACCTTCGAAAAACTTGGAATTCCAGAAGCCGAAAGAAAATTCCTTGCAGGAACAGGAGCACAATTCGAATCAGAAGTTGTATACCATTCATTACTAGAAAGCCTTTCAAAAAAAGGTGTTATCTTTGAATCAACAGACATCGCTCTACAAAAATACCCAGAATATTTCAAAGAATATTTCGGTAAAGTAATTCCTTCAAGCGACAACAAATTCGCAGCTTTAAACTCTGCAGTTTGGTCAGGAGGATCTTTCATTTATGTACCAAAAGGAGTTCACATTGAGTTACCGCTTCAAGCATATTTCAGAATCAACGCTGAAAACATGGGACAATTTGAAAGAACATTAATCATCGCCGACGAAGGCAGCTCAGTTCATTATGTAGAAGGATGTACCGCACCAACCTATTCAACTGATTCACTTCATTCAGCAGTAGTAGAAATCGTCGTAAAAGAAGGAGCAAGAGTTCAATACACAACTTTACAAAACTGGTCTAGCAATGTCTACAACCTAGTTACAAAAAGAGCACACGCCTATAAAAACGCAGAAATGTTCTGGCTAGACTGCAACATTGGATCAAAAGTAACAATGAAATATCCAGCAGTTTACTTAATGGAAGAAGGGGCAAAAGGAGAAATCCAATCTCTTGCTTTCTCAGGAAAAGGACAACATCAAGACGCCGGAGCAAAAATCTACCACATGGCTCCAAAAACAAATTCAAAAATCGTTTCTAAATCAGTAAGTAAAGACGGAGGAAGAGGAACATATAGAGGAATAGTAAAAGTAAACAAAGGAGCTTCAGACATTAAATGTCATGTAGCTTGTGACGCACTTCTTCTAGACGAAACTTCACGATCAGATACATATCCAACTATGGAAATTAATGAAGAAGATGTGGCAATTGCTCATGAAGCAACAGTTGCAAAAATTGGTGAAGATCAAATGTTCTATTTAATGTCACGTGGCCTTTCAGAGCAAGAAGCTGCTTCAACAATTGTAAATGGTTTCGCGAAACCAATCATCAAACAATTACCAATGGAATACGCATTGGAGCTAAATAGACTAATCGAATTAGAAATGACCGGTTCAGTTGGTTAGTCAAAATTTAAGAAATTAACAAAAAACCATGTCGCTTAATCAATATTCAGATTTCATTGCAGAACTTCCAAAAGAAGTAACAATTTCAGCAAATGAAAATAAAATAATAGTAACTGATCATCTCGGTAATACAGATATCAAAATTCAAGAAGGGGCAAATCTAACTTTTGTCTCACTGCTTAAAAAAGGTTGGGAAGAAACAAAAAAATTAAATTTTCATCTAGAAGGTCAGAATGCAGAAGTTAATTTTATTGCAATGATCTTAGGAACAGGTGAAGAAACTTTCCCCTTCGAAACAGTATCGACTCATACTACAACAAATACAAACGCATATTACTTCACACGTGGTGCAATGCTTGATAAATCAAGAGTTGATTATCGTGGAAACTTAGTCATTAAACCAGGTGCACAAGTTACAGACTCCTACCTTGCTCATCACTCCTTAATGCTTTCAAAAAATGCAAAGACAAACACAATTCCTTGTTTAGAAATTGAAGCAGACGATGTAAAAGCAGGACATGCAGCAACAATTGGAAAAGTAGATGAAGACATGCTCTATTATTTAGCAACAAGAGGAATTGATGCTGAAACAGCAAAGGATCTTTTAATAAAAGGATTCATGGAAGCTGAACTACACAAAATACCAAGTGAAGAACTGAGACAAATTCTCACTGAAGAAATCGAAAACTCAATCAATCAATATTTAGTAACACACTAAATGCTCAACTCAGAAGAGATTAAAAAAGAGTTTCCAATCTTTGAAACAGAGGTTCATGGTAGAAAACTAATTTATCTAGACAACGCAGCAACTACACAAAAACCTAAGTGCGTAATTGAAGAACTAGTTAAATTCTACAGCACAATGAATGCAAATATTCATCGTGGAATTCACAAACTGTCAGAATTAAGCACAGAAGCTTTTGAAAATTCACGAGAAAAAGTAAGAGAATTTATCAATGCAAAACATTCTGAAGAAATAATCTTCACAAAAAACGCCACTGAATCGATCAATTTAGTGGCCAACACTTGGGGAGAAGAAAACATTCAAGAAGGTGATGAAATCCTAATTTCCATTCTAGAACATCACGCAAATTTCGTACCTTGGCAAAACCTTGCAAAAAAGAAAAATGCTAAATTAGTAATTTCAAAACTAACAGAAGATTTCACTTTTGATCTCGAAGATTTCAAAAATAAATTATCAGAAAAAACTAAGTTAGTAGCCTGTACAGGTGCATCAAACGTCTTAGGAACTGTTACCCCGATCAAAGAAATCATCAAACTAGCTCAAGAAAATGGAGCAAAAACTTTAGTTGATGGAACACAATTAACTGCACATTCTAAAGTAGATATTCAAAACTTAAACTGCGACTTCTACGTTTTCTCAGCACATAAAATGTGTGGACCAACTGGAGTCGGAGTTCTCTATGGGAAAAAAGAATTGTTAGAAGAAATGCCACCTTTCTTACTTGGAGGAGACATGATCAAATCAGTTTCTGAAACTGAAACAATCTACAACGATTTACCAAATAAATTCGAAGCTGGAACACCAAACATTGCCGACATAATCGCCTTTCACAAAACCTTACAATTCCTAGAAAGAGTTGGCATGAAAGAAATAAGAGAACATGAATTAAAGCTATTAAAATACGCAAAAGAAAAATTCTCAAAATACCCAGAAGTATCACTATTTTCACCAAGCAAACCTGAAAACTGCTGTGGAATTCTTTCTTTCACCGTCAAAGGAACTCATCCACACGACATCGCCTCAATTTTTGACTCAGAAGGCGTAGCCATCAGATCAGGACTACATTGCGCAGAACCACTAGTTCGCAGCTTAAAACAAAGCTCAACAGCTAGAATGAGTTTCTATTTATACAATACAGAATCAGATATTGATAAAGCAGAAAAAGCACTACAAAAAGTAATCAAAATTTTTAGCTAATGGACTTATACACCGAAAACATTTTGCACCATTACAAAAATCCTAAAAATTCAGGAAAGATTGAGAATGCGACAGTTTCAGCAGAAGAATTCAATCCACTTTGTGGAGATAAAATAAAAATATATCTTAGCCTAGATGATGACGAAAAAGTTGTGGATATAAAATTTGAAGGTGAAGGCTGTGCAATCAGCCAAGCAAGTGCTTCAATGTTAACTGATAAAATTAAAGGAAAAACAATCAAAGAAATCAAAGAAATCGACAATGAAGAAATCTACCAAATGCTTGGAGTTCCTATTGGACCAGGCAGAGTAAAATGCGCACTTCTATCACTTATCACCGTAAAAAAAGCCGCTCTCACAGAAGAAATTAAAAAGAATTCCTAAACTAAATAAAATGTCTGACGAAAGACCAATAGTACCAACCCCAAAAGCAAAAAGAGTTGAACCATATTGGAAAGAAATTAATAAAATTATCGATCCTGAAATTGGAATTGGATTGGTTGATCTTGGATTAATTTACAAAATCGACATCGACGAAGAAAAAAAAGCAACAATTCACATGACACTAACCTCCCCATCCTGCCCTGTTGGGCCAGTACTACTCCAACAAGTCGAAGACAGAATGCGCCTACAACCAGATATTGCAAACGTCGAAGTAAGAATTACTTGGGATCCACCATGGTCACAAAACCTTATCGATCCAGATATTCGAGCGATGATGTTCGGTTACTAAAATAGGAAAACTAAACTATTCAACCGTCAACCAAACATAATCAAAAAGCGCCTCAATCGTTCGATAAAAAGTCTCACTCTCTATCACAAAACCATAAAGTTGTTTATGGAAATCAATAACTGCAATCTCTTTTTTATTAAACAAAATTATTTCTGAATGC
>CAYNUR010000028.1:0-11601 GCA_964400435.1 uncultured Candidatus Peribacteria bacterium | reverse complement strand
GTGTAACCTTTTTTCGTTCAATTGTTATTGCTCGTGAAAGCATTAAATTTTTTATGAAAAAATCTGATTTATCAGTTGAGGAACAAAAGCTAATTATTGCTGAATTTAAAAGTAATCCTGATACTTTTTCAAAAGTTTATGACTTTTACTATGAGAGTATTTTGAAGTACTTAGCAAAAAGAACTATGTCTTCAGAAGTTGCTTATGACCTGACTGCTGAAACATTTATGAAAGCCTTTGAAAGTTTTGGGAAATTCAAATGGAAAGGTTATTCGATTAAAGTTTGGCTCTATCGTATTGCGATAAATTCCTTGAAAAACTTTTGGAGGAAAAAATCTAATAAGCACTCCCCGCTTACTGATGAGATTAAGGCAATTCACCAAGATTTAAGAACTGATGCAAAAGAAGAGTTAGAGGAATTAGATAGAAGTTTATTTGGAGATGATGAAATTTCTAGATTAAGTGATGCCATTGAGACATTGAAACCAAAATATCAAAATGTTCTAAGTCTTTATTACTTTTCTGGAATGTCGCAAAAAGAGATCGCGAAGGTACTTAAGAAATCACCTGGAGCTGTGAAAGTAATGATGCATAGAGCAACTAAGAATTTAAAACAACTATTAACACCAAATTTAGCCTGATGGATAAGAAAAACATCACAAATAGGAAGGTGGACAAATTGAAAGTCGACAAGAGTAAAGAATTACTTTGGCAGTATATGCAAAGCAAAATGTCAGAGAATTCAACTGAGAAAAAGAAAAATGGAGATTCATTGAGTATTTGGGATAGATTAAAATCAATATTTACTCCAATGAAAGTTTCTTTCGGTGGAATTGTTGCTGCGATTATGATTTTCATACTTGTTCTTGGGCCAAATTTAAGTCTAATAAATAGAACAGATGTTGTTTATGCGAGCTTTGAAATGGTTGCGAATGAAAGTGATGAACTAGGGATTGAGTCAGATACAAACTTTACTTTAATGTCCTCTGAAGATCTTGATGAAGATGTGATTGCAGAACTTCTTGAACTTTCGCCGGAGGTTGAATTTAAGGTAAATAAAATAGGTGCCGGGAAATATGAAATTGATCCTGTTGATGACCTTGATGTTGAAACAATTTATAACTTCACAATTGTTGGCCAAGTCGAAAATGAAGAAGGTGAATTAATTGAAAAAGAATTTAGTTGGGCTTATCAAGTAAAGGATGATTTTAAAGTTGTTAGTTCGATTCCTGGAAATAAAGGAACCGGAGTTGGAATTGATTCTGGAATTGAGATAAAATTTTCTCACGATGAATTTGATTTTGAAGCTGCGAAAAATAGTTTCTCGATTTATCCTGAAGTTCCAGGTCGATTTGAAAAATATTATAGAACTTTAGTCTTTGTTCCAACTGAAGAACTAGAGCATGAAAGTATCTATAAAGTTAATCTTTCTGCTGGTTTTGGATTAGAAGAAGGGGATAAAAAGCTTGAAGAAGATTACTCTTTTCAATTTGAAACCAGTCGTGGAGAAAGCAATTATGACTCTAATAAAGCTACATTTAGTTCGGCGTATTATGAATTTTCTGAAAATTCTGTAGTTGCGACAAATATTAACATTGGAAATTTAGAAGGCTTTAGTGGACAAGTGGAAGTCTATAAATATTCAACAAGAGAAGATTTTATGGAAGTTGTTAAGGAAAAAAGCTCTATTCCTAATTGGACTTATTACGCCAAGAATAATGTTAACTTTAGTAAAGAAAACGTGAAATTTGTTGGAACTTATGATGTTTTGGCAGATGATACAGGTATTCGAAACTTTATTTATTTACCAAATAAAAACTTTGATGAAGGATATTATTTATTTGAACTTACTCAAGATGGGTATGATGATCGATCTCAAGCATTGATACAAATTACAGATCTCTCAGCTTATTATCAATTCACAACAACCGAAACTCTCTTCTGGATTCATGATTTAAGCACAGGAAAAGCTGCTGAAGGTATCGAGATCTCTATTGATGGTAAGGAATTGGAAATTCTAGAAGCAGAGAATGGAGTTGTTATTTTTGAAACTCCAGAAGAATTAAAAAATAATGATTTACAGCAGAACTCTGTGGTCGAGATATCAAGTTCAAATGGTAAAGAGCTTATTTTAGATATTCCAACAAATAGTAATTCTGAATACTTAAATAATTTCTGGAATAGCTTGTATTTAGATCGTCCGATTTATCAACAAAATGATAAGGCTAGATTTTGGGGATTCATCCAGGCAAAAGATGGCAATGAGCAACCTGAGAATGTCCAAATTCGATTAACAAAGTCTGGCGCATGGTCAACAATTTCTGAGGATAAATTTATTTTTAGTGAAGAAATTGAGCTAAATAATGACTTTTTTAATGGAGAAATTGAAATCAAAAACTATCTACCGGGATATTACTACCTGCAAGTGCTTGTTGATGGAAAAGTTGTTCAAACTGATAACTTTGAAGTAAGTGATTATACTAAGCCTAGTTATGAAATTAACTTAATTCCTGAAAAAAATTATGTCTTTTATGATGAAGGTATAGAGATAGATGTGGAAACAAAATTCTTCGATGGTACACCAGTTCCTTTTACAGATTTAGAATATTATGAAGATGGTGGTTATAGTGAAGTAACTACAGATAAGAAAGGAGAATCACAATTATCGTTTGAGAGTGATTATCCATGTACTTCAAGCTATTGTATGAATCAAAGATATTTTTATTTAGACATGTATCCTTCTTTAGCTGAAGAATCAGCAATAAATGGTAATGCATTTGTTACTATTTTTAATTCAAGATTAAACTTGGGCATTAAGAGTAGCGTGGATGGAAATATAGCTAAGTTTGATTTCCAAACTAACTGGATTGATTTAGAAAAAATGAACTCAGGTGAGAATGCAAAGTTTGATGATTATATTGGTGAATCTGCAAACAATCGAGTTATCGAAGGAGAAATTAATAAAATTACTTGGGAGAAAATTGAGAATGGAGAATATTATGATTTTATTTCAAAAAAAGTTGTTCCGAAATATAGATATGAACGAAATCAAGAGTTAGTAAAAAAGTTTACTGTGAATTCAGAGAATAATGGAATTGCTCACTATGAATTTGAAATGGATAATGATGCAATATATCAAGTTCAAGTTCAAACTAAAGATAATCAAGGAAAACCCGCTTATTCTACTAGAACTGTTTCCAATAATTTGAATAACTATGCAAGTAGCTACTTGTATATGGACGTTCTTGGTAAGGATGAAAACGGTAGAAGTATGTTTGATCTGGATGAAGAAGTTGAAGTGGTATTCAATAAAGGTGAAGGTCCTTTAAGTGTAGGAACTGAAGGAGAATTTTTATTCATTAAATTAAGTAATGGTTACAAAGATCATACTGTTGAAAATACGCCAAAATCAGTATTTGAATTTTCTGAAAACTATATTCCTAATGTTCAAGTAGCTGGGGTTTGGTTTAATGGAGTGAGTTATAGTTCAGCTTATGATGCTACTGTTTACTTCAATAAGGAGGTAAGAAGACTTGATGTTAACATTGAGAGCGATAAAGAGTTTTATAACCCTGGTGAAGAAGTTGAAATGACTATTCAGGTTACTGATCAAAATGGAGAACCTGTTAAATCAGAAGTAAATTTGAATTTGGTAGATGAAGCAATTTTCAAATTAGTTTACGATCAAACTGAAGATCCACTAAGTGATATTTATAGCTTTGTTTCTTCTGGGACATTAAAAGAAGGAGACACTCATCAAAATCCCCTATCAAACTTTGAGGGTGATGGTGGGAAAGGTGGATGTTTTGTTGCTGGGACTGAGATTTTGATGGAAGACGGTTCAGTAAAAGCAATCGAAGATATTCAACCGGGAGATAGAATTTTGACTAAAAAGAAAGAATTTTCTGGGGAACTAGTTCCTGGAAACGTGGTAAAAACACTCGAACACTATGTTGATGGTTATCTAATAATTAATGACGATTTAAAGATTACACCTGAACATGTACTTTTCGTGAATGGTAGATGGATGACAGCGCATGAAGTTCGATTAGGAGATAAACTACTTGGAAAGGATGGTGAACTAGTAGAAGTTTATAATATTGAAGAATCTCAAGAATCAGTGATGGTTTATAATTTTGAAGTTGAAGAATATCATACATACTTTGCAGATGGGTTTTATGTTCATAATCAAAAAGGTGGTAATGATGTTAGAAAAAACTTTGAAGATACTGCCGCATTCATGACTTTAGCAACTGATACAAATGGCTTTGCTAAAGCAAATTTCACCCTTCCAGACAATATTACCTCTTGGAGAGTAATGGCAAAAGCAATTGATAACGATGAGTTACAAGCTGGATTTAAAGTTAGTTCAATAGATGTGAGTTTGCCTTTCTTTGTTGATATTGTGATGAATGATAGTTATTCAATAAAGGATAAACCTGTTGTTAAATTAAGGGCTTTTGGTGAAGAAATTGAAGTAGATGATTTGATTAGATTCGTTGTAAATATTGAAGATCTTGGACTTGAAGAAAGTGATAGTTTGGAAACTGAAGCATTTGGATCAAGTTATTTTGAGTTACCAGAATTAAAACTTGGTAAACATAAAATTGGACTATCAGGTGAATTATTTTCTGCGGAAGATGATAATTTTACCGATGCAATTTTAGAAGAATTTGAGGTTGTAGGATCTAGATTCAAAGAGAACATTGTTGAGCACTTTGTAGATGTAAAATCTTCAGATGATATAACTATGAATGAAATCGGTTACTCTGAAATTACTTTCATTAATGGTGGAATTGCAGGTCAATATCAAGATCTAATGAGAATATATTTTGATTCTGGTGAAAGAGTTGATCAATTAATTTCAGAAACTATTGCAAGTAAGCTGGCTTCCAAATACTTTACTGAAACTTGGTCAACTTCTAATGATGTGAGTGAAAATCTTTTGAGATATCAAGATGATTCAAGTGGTGGTATTAAACTCTTCCCTTATGGAAGTGAGGACTTAGAATTGAGCGCTAGTGTTGCATTTATAGATTCGGAGAATGACTACTTTAATAGTTTTAAACTAGCAGATTATTTCTATGGATATTTACTTGATGAAGAATCTAACTTGAGTGAAATCGTACAAGCAATGTTTGGATTGGCTAGCTTGGGAGAACCTATTTTGAATTCATTATATGAGATTAAAGATGAAGAAAGTCTAAAGGTTGAAGATAAGATTTTTATTGGGCTTGGATTAATTGCACTTGGAGATATTGATGGAGCAGAAGATTACTATACTAGTGAGGATTTATACGATGAACTATCTGAAGGTAGATTTGATGATAATTTAGTTGGGTTTGGAGCGATGTATGCTGCAAATATAGGTGAATTGAATGAATCTGCTGAACTTTGGAATCTAATTGATATAAAGTGGAGAGATGATTTGTTTTTAGAAAGACTAGGTATTGTAAAATCAGAACTTGAGAATTCATCTACTGAGGATTTAAGATTTAAAATTACGTATTCGGATGGCGATTCTGAAGTAATTGATTTAGGTAAATTTGAAACCTTTAATTTAATTGCTAACCAGACATTTGAAATCGAGATTGAAAAAGGAGATTTAGATGCTGTAAGTCGATTTGAAAAATTTATTAATAGTGATGAAGTTGAAACAGATTCAAGAATTTCAATTCAAAGAAGTTATTATGTTGATGGCGTTGAAACAAATCAATTTACTGAGGGAGATTTAGTAAAAATTATTCTAGAAGTTGATGCCGAAAATAATTTTAAAGATACTGGATTTGAAATTACCGATATTTTACCAAGTGGTTTACGAGTAGTCACAGGTTATCAATCCAGGGGTGGTATTGATACGATCTTGAGACCTCATGGAATTGAAGAACAGGAAGTATACTTCTATTGGTGGAATGGTGAATATTCTTCGAGAACGTTAGAATATTATGCGAAAGTAGTAAGTCCTGGTGAATATTATGCAGAGCCAGCAAAGATAGAGGCTTCAGAAAACTCTAGCATGATCAATATTAGTCAGGAAAACACTATCTATATTGAACCAATAGAATAATGATTTAAAATAAATTTCACCTTACCTCTGAAACTCTGATAGTTGGTGATCCTTCCATTTTTACAAATATTCTATTAGCAGTAATTGTTTTTGGTGATACTTCTGAACTACCAACTAAAGCAATTTCAGTTTTATCATCGATTGCAAAGTTAAACTTATTCAGGAAGGATGGAATTTTTTCTAAATCCTCCTCGATAATTTGGAGATGGGCAACAGGATCTCCGACATATGCCGATTGGTAAACTATAAAACCTCTTAGTTCTACTTCCCCTTCATAGACTAATGGAATTGGATCTGGACTGGGTAGTATACCTTGAGTTAGCTCCCAATGCGGATTTTCATATAAAGACCGGTTGAACTCTTGAATTTCCATTTCTTCTCGATATAATTCTTCCATCTGTTTAATGCTTAAAGATTCTTTTCTAATATCTTTTTCTTCTTTAGTAGCTATTTTATTTTCTGATATTGAATTTTGATTACTTGTTTCAAGCTCAGGAATCCTTGATTGTTCAGTATTCTCTAATGTTTCCTCACAAGCTAGAAATGTCATGAGAAATACGAGCACAAAAATTGATATGTATAACTTATTTTCCATATTTTTGTTGTTAAATTTGATACTTTTAAGATTAGAAGGTGTAGCTGTTTTTGCAAGCATTACATGTCGTCCAATTTGGACGACACATTTTCTAGATAGATAATAGGCTTATTAAAAGGAAAACCTGGGTAAGCTTTTCTATCAAGTTGAGAGCCATGAATTTTTGAGTGAGAATTTCGACGAATCGACGACAAAAATCGATTAAGTGATGAAAAAGGAGGTCTATGTATTAAATTCATCTCACTTTTAATCCAAAAAACTTTTGTAATTGTTGCAATCTGCAAGTGATTACAAAGACCTTTGAAAACTCAATTAAGGAAAGAAAATGTGGAAAAAGCTTATCTTGGTATCTGGATTGATTTCGATGTTCGTACTGGCTTATGCCTGTACGATTCCTGTTGATCCTGAGAATGAGAATAGCTCTAGAAATGAAAATGTCAGTGAAGGTGGAGACCACTTTCCGGAAGGAGGAAATATTGGTGGGGGTGTGGATGATTTCAAGCTACCTGTTCCACCGGGATATGACTGGGAAATTACTCAATCCTGGAAGGATCACTGTCACTATTGTAGCGATAAATACCATGACTGGAATTATTGCTACGGTGAAGACATGTCGCATCTTGGGAGTTGTTGTACTTATTCTTGGGATTTCAATCTCAATGGGAATGGTGATCGAGGAAAGCCAATTGTTGCAAGTGGTGATGGTTACGTAGAAGATGTTGGATACAGTAATGGTTGGGGATACTTCGTTGTTCTAAATCATGGAAATAATCTTTGTACTCGATATGGCCATATGATTCGTGATACACAGTCTCACCTGAATAAGGGAGACTTTGTGTGCCAGGGATTGAAGCTTGGAGAAATTGGTACAAGTGGTTTTTCTACAGGTGAACATCTCCATTTTCATTTTGAAGAATGTGATACGGAAGAAACAATTCCTCGAGGTTTTACTGACGGGAATGGAATTCCGAAGTGCGTTCGTGGTAAGGATCGCTATGATGAAAATGGCAACTATACAGCATTACGTTTAACAAATCGACTGAGTACTTCTTGCAGGGGTGATACTTTTCCTTTTGGTGGAGGAACACTTCCTGAAGGAGGTTGGTTAAAATCAGATTGTGGTTCACTTTCAGGCTGCCCATTGATTAATAGCTGTTCTCGACAGTATGGACATAAGTTTGAAGATCTTCATCTTTTAACACAACGTGAAGCAAAAGCCGCTTCATATCTATGGAGCGAATGTGCTCTTGATGGTAAAGAAGATGGAGGTGTTCATCCAAGTGATTACCTAACTCGAGCTGAGGCTTTGAAAATTCCAATGTACCTCTTTGGTATAATGGACAAGTGTGATGGAAGTGAACTTGAGAGGTTTTTAGATGTGCAGTCGCGTGACTGGTTTCAACCAGTTGTTGCCTGTGCACTAAAACATAAAGTCATCTCGAATGATAGTATCGAGTTTAGGCCTCATGATTCTGTTTCATTTGTTGAAGCAGCAAAAATGGTTGTAGAGACTGCGGCAAATGCTGGAGTTATTGAATTATTTGTCGAGCCGACAAATAATTTTCCTTTAGTGCCGCTTACACATTGGGGCCGCAAATATCTAGAAACCATTTATGCCTATGGTGGGTTTGATGTAGAGGTAGGAAAACTAAAGCCAGATGAACTTATCAAACGTGGTGATTATATTGTGATGACAGCATCACTTTCTCCGTGTTTTTGTGGAAATATTTCATGCACTGGAGATTGCGAGTGTGATCAATCACTTTTGGCTTGTGTAGATAAAAACTCAGCAGATCCTGGAATTGGTGGGCATGAGGAAAATTTTGTCTGGGATGTGGACTTCAACTGCTACATTGACCTAGAAGACAATCGTTGTGATGCTGGAGAGAATGTTTTGTACATTCAATGCAGCCTAGGTAACACCACAAACCAAATCATCAAAGTCAAGAATATGGTTCTTGGTCTAAATTCCTCGGAAGACTTAGGGGCATGTAGAGTCTCTGATTCAAACTTAAGGAGTGGAGTCAGTACACAAAATATTGAACCAGGCGAAAGTCGTGAACTCACGGGTCATTTTGAAGTAATTTGTGAAGAAGTTCCTTCAGATAGAAATCTTGAAATTGTGTTAGACCTTTTTGTTGATGAAAGTGGTCAACCCACTTGGTACAACAACTTTTCTAACCAAAATATTTCTATGTCTGAAGAAGACTTAATTTGTGAAGATTGTTTGGACTATACCGTCTGTCCAAATAACTCTGAGAATACTTGGAATTGTGACCCAAATAAAGGTTATGACCTACATTTGATGTCTCCAGGTGGATCTTTTGAATTTATTTCAGGTGGGGGGATGTATAGTTTTCAATCTGAATTTTCTTCGGGATCTGAGCTGGATGTTAAAAGGATAAATATTAATTGTCAGGATTTGCCAGCAGTAGTTTTACTTCGTGGTGGACCTGAGATTGATAGCGCCTGGAAGGATAATGATTCTATTCCTGATTTTGAACTTTGGTACAACTATCAGGGACAAATCACTTTGGAGCCTCAAGAAACTGTGAACTCTGTCCGAAACAGTTTTCAGTACGTCAACTCCGGAGTCAACTATCTGATCAGGATTCCTCGGTAACAAGAATATCTTTTCCTCTTTTAATTGAGCGTGGGGAGGTGGCGCTACGCTAGCTCCCCTATTTTATTTATTTTGGATATAAAAAATCATGTTTTGATCGATATTTGGAATTTGTTGTCCTGATATTATTTTTTGACAACGTTCAGCCATGACTTTCGATGGAGGGTCGTTTGGATTTTTATTAAAGTTTTCAAATGCGGCTTGGAAGTTTTTGTTTCTATATTCCTGAAGTCCAATTTGATAGTTGGATATCACTGCCTGAGCTTCATTTGTCAGATTTTGACTTAGACAAACGAGCTCAAAGATTTGAAGTGGATCTTTTTTTCCGGGAAGTACTACTCTATCTAATTCTCTAAATACAAATTTATTTAACTGTTCAGGAGTTAAATGATTCATAAATCCACTTACGCAAATATGTGTATTATATGATTTATTTGCAGAACTTTCTAATCTTGAAGCAACATTAACGGTATCTCCCATTACTGTGTAATCAAATCTTGTTGCAGAACCAAAATTTCCTACAATTGCTTCTCCAGTATTTAAACCAATTCTAAATTCAATTAACGGTTTTCCTTCTAATTGCCATTTTTGGTGGAGATTTTTCAATGCTATGCGCATTTCAATTGCAGTGAGATAGCCTCTATAAACATGATCTTTTTGTTCGATAGGAGCGTTCCAGAATCCCATCATGGCATCTCCTTCGTATTTATCAACAGTACCACCATACTTTTTCATAATCCCCTCCATAACGGTAAAGTATTCACTTACCTGGCTTACCCAAGAAGTAATTTCTACTTTTTCTGACCAGGTTGTGGAATTTTTGATGTCTGAGAAAAAGACTGTCACGTCACGTTTTTCACCTCCAAGCTTTACCATGTCAGGGTTTTTGCTGATTTGGTCTACTAACTTCTTACTTACGTAGTGGCTAAAAGCTTTTGTAATTTCTCTCTGAGATTTATTGGCGATGAAATATTTGTAGGCCCAAGCTGCTAGATAGCTGAGGATTATTGCAATGAATGGGTAGACCATATTAAGTATCACTCCGTTGTTAAAGAAAAGTTTTGCTGAAAGCCAATAACTGAGAAGTGAGACAACTGCAAAAATTATTGAGAAGGTAACGTTTAAATAATTTAAAGTAATGCAAAGGGTGATTGAAACTAATATTATGGTTAAACCAAGTGCAACTCTTGATTGGTTCATTAAGAAATCCTTTTCTAGAATTGTTTGGATGGCATTAGCATGGATTTCAATTCCCGACATTTTGTTAGTTTCTAGTAATTCACCTTTTCCAAGTGGTAGAGATCCAATTCTTGGAGTTGGATGGATATCCTGTAATTCTCCTGCTGAAGTTACTCCTATTAAAACGATTTTGTCTCGAACGTCTTCGGGATCAAATTTAATGCCATCGTGAACGTTTACGAACTTTAGTTTTTTGAAGGTTGTTGGATTCTCAGGGGTATATACGGAAGGCTTACTGAAAAAATTGATTAACAAATTTTCGTTATCTGGAATTTCTAATGATTCTAGACTTTCTAAACCGAGAAATTTTTTAGCTACTTCGACTGAGAAATGATTGTAGCTAGTTCCATTTAACTCATAATTCAATTTCATATTCCTAATTATTCCATCTGGATCTTCTTCTGCACTAACAATTCCTATTGTTGCATTTTCTGAAAATTTTTCGATTGGAAGTCTACTATCATTCTCTCCAAGAATTTGCCCAGCTAAAATGATGTTTCCTAGCTTTTCTATTTGCTCAGCAAAATTTTGATCGCCTATGTTACTGCTGGAATCTGACCAATTTTTGATTTTTTCTTGATAAGCAGCCAAAAGATCTTTTGCACTTGTTAACTCATTCCTTCCTATCTCTTCAATAAAACTTTTGACTTCATCTATTTCTATTATTTGTGCTTCAGTTCCGTAAAGAATATCAAAAGCGATTACTTTTGGGCTTGCAGATTCTAATTGTTGAAGGAGTCTTGCATATCTTTCTCTTGACCATTGTGCATATCTTCCAAGGCCTTCAGGTGGTGGCTTTACACTATCGTCATCGATTGTAATGATAACAATATCTTCAGATGGATTTAATTTTGTGTAAAGACCGTCTGCAAAATCTAAATGAATTAGTCTAAAGCTGTTTCCAGCTAATAGAGAAATAATAAAAATGACTAAACTTGTGATTAGGCCATTTATTAAACCAGCAATTATTTTATTTTTGTAGAATTTAAAATTCATTAAATCAACAGCTATTAATCTCTTAATTATAGCATAAATAAGCTAAATATCGTAGGCAAAATATAATAATTACTTTATTGT